>LVBU01000573.1 GCA_001603185.1 Thermotogales bacterium Thermo_02
AGACAAGCGAAATATAAAGATCAACATGGTTGGTATCAAGTCAATTAAGTACCCGATTCTGGTCATGGATAGAGAATTCGGAACTCAACACACAGTCGGAACTTTCGATCTGTTTGTTGACCTTCCAAAGGATTTTCGTGGGACTCACATGTCGAGATTCGTTGAAGTTCTGGAGAGGCACCACAAAAAGATAACCCCAAGAAACATGGAGTCTATTCTGGACGACATGCGTGATGTTCTAAGAGCTGATGTGGCACATATAGAGGTTCAATTCCCGTATTTTCTCAGAAGGAAGGCTCCTGTGAGCAAAAGCGAAAGCTTCAGTTCATTTCTTTGCTCGTTTACTGTGAGGAAGGACGGAGAATTTGATTTTGTTCTGGGAGTGAGAGTACCGGTGATGACTGTCTGTCCATGCTCCAAAGAGATAAGCGACAGGGGTGCTCATAACCAGAGGGCAGAGGTCTTTGTCTCCGTCAGGATGCGTTCGCTTGTCTGGATTGAAGAGATTGTAGATATCATTGAGAGTTCAGCGAGTGCTCCGATCTTTTCTCTTCTGAAGAGAGAAGATGAAAAGTTCATTACCGAGTATTCCTATGACAATCCCCGCTTTGTAGAAGACCTTTCGAGAGAAGTGGTGTCGAAACTGAGTCTTAACGACCGTATTGGGTGGTACAGAGTAGAGGTAATAAGTCAGGAATCTATACACAATCACGAGGCGTATGCCTGCATTGAAAAGGAATAGTTGTGGATCTAGGAGATACCTTCGGCAGAGAAGTCGTGGAAAAATGCTCTGCACTGATGGAGAAGTTGATTTCGTCGCCTCATAATCTTACTGCGATCAGAGACCTCGAAAGGGCTATGGTAATTCATGTGGAGGATTCTCTTAAACCCTTTTCTATGGTCGGACTTGAGGGAAAGACTTTTCTGGATATCGGCAGTGGCGGAGGTGTTCCCGGACTGGTGATCGCGATCGCATTTCCTCAGACCAAGTGGACTCTTATGGATTCCATTCTGAAGAAAGTCAGAGAGATCGATAGGTTCTCTTATGAGTTAGGTTTGAGAAATGTGCAAACCGTTGTATCCAGAGCGGAAGAGCACAGAGGTCTGTACGATGGAGTCTTCATGCGAGCCGTCGCGAGAAGTGATGTCTCTCTTGAGTTGGCCGCTCCGCTGACTGAAAAAAATGGCAAAGTCTTTCTTTACAAGGGACCGGGGTGGAAAGATGAGAGAGAACGTGCGCTTAGGGCTGCTGAAAAGCTTGGGTTGATTCTTGAAAGTCTTCTTGAGTACAATCTCTCTGACAACTCTCCCAGAGTATTGGCAGTATTCAGGAAGTTATTCAAAACTCCTCAGCGCTTTCCTCGCAAAATTGGCATTGCCGCCAAATTCCCTTTAGGTGAATCCGAATGAGCAACTCGTATGGAAAACTTATGCTTATCGGTACACCGATAGGGAATCTCGAGGACATTACACTCAGGGCGATAAGAGTCCTCAAAGAGACCAGGATTCTACTGGCGGAAGATACCAGAAGAATATCGAATCTGCTTCAGACGCTCGAAATCGATCACGGCGAGATATTCTCTCTTAATATGCATAACCAGTCCAGGAAGTTGCCCCAAATCCTGAATCGCCTCAAGTCAGGAGAAAACGTGGCTCTGGTAAGTGATGCTGGAATGCCAGTGATTTCAGATCCCGGCGCGCTTCTGGTGAAGGCCTGTCGCGACAATAACATTGAAGTTGACGTAATTCCCGGCCCAAGTGCGGTGACAACGGCGATTGCGCTCAGCGGCTTTCCGGGAACCAATTTCTCTTTCATAGGTTTTCTGCCAAGAGGGAAAATCAGGAGAAGGGTCTTCAGGAAGATAGCGACTGGCTTATATGCCGACGGTGTCATTGTCTTTTTCGAGTCTCCGTACAGGCTTCTGGAGACATTGAAGGACTTGATTGAAATCATTGGGGATCGTGAGGTGTTTATAGCAAGAGAGATGACAAAGCTCTTTCAGGAATCTCTTCACGGAACTGTCTCAAGTATGATCGAGCATTTCAAGCGCACTGAACCAAGAGGAGAATTTACGGTCGTTCTATCCGGAAGGGAGATAGAAAATGATTGAGATGATGAGAAACTTCTTTTCGCTGGCTCCGGCAATAGCCGTGGCTATTCTCTGTCATGAATATCCACATTATCTTCTTGCAAGACACTTCGATAAGTCCAGGACGGAATGGATCAAACCCGGTTTTATCAGAAGAATAGACCCGGTGGGGCTTCTTATGTACTTCTTTTTCAAGTTCGGATGGTCAAGACCTTACCCGGTCAACTACTGGAAGCTCAGAAAGCTCGGTTATTCCAGAGCGATATTCACGGCCCTCTCGGGTTCGCTTGGGAATTTCGTAATCGGACTGATTGCGGGTCTGATATTCTACCTATCCGGTTTGTACAGGTATTCTACGTTAATGCCGGATTACATGAACAGCTATCTTATAAGCTACTTTGCAGATGTGCTTTACTGGATAATGGTTATTGATCTTAACACTGCATTCTTCAGCCTGCTGCCTATTCCGCCGCTCGACGGCGCAACCCTTATAACGATTGTAGTTCCTGAAAACCAGGTCAGCTGGCTCGTGAAGTATGAGCTCTATGGGATTCTAACACTCCTGGTACTGTCTTTGATTGGTGTGATCCAGTTGATAATGTGGCCCATAACTCAGTTCATACAGCTTCTTTCCTGGCTGATTGTCTGATTTAAGAACCGATGGAATTTGCAAGTCTTGAATCTATGAAACTAACAACATCCTGAAGAGCTTCCTTCAGAATCCCGTCATATCGCAGTGTGAAGCCTGAAGCCTTTGGATGACCTCCTCCACCGAAAGCTACCGCCACCTCGCTCACATCGAAATAGCTCTTCGAACGAAGAGAAACATGGGCCTCTCCTTTCCGATATTCCGAGGCAAACAGCGCGACTTCGACAGACGAGATAGATCGTAACTGTCCAACAAACCCTGCGAAATCGTCTTCTTCGAGCGCGTATTTTTCGAAGTCTTTCGTGTCGAGAAATGAGTAAGCGAACTTTCCGTCGGCGAGCAGTTTAAGATTGTCTATGGCGTCCCTTTCCAGAAAAAATTCCTCGATTCTTCGATTTTCGAGTATGCGGGTCGCCACAAGGCATGGATCGGCTCCGAGTCTTACCAGCTCAGCAGCGGTCTCAAATACCGAACTATCGACATTTGAGTAACGGAAGAAGCCGGTATCTGTGGCTATACCAAGATAGTTTATCAGAGCGAGGTCTCTGTCATAAGGGACTTCCATGAGTTTGAGAAGCCTGAAAACCATGTGTGCAGTCGAGGAAAATGAGGGATCGACCCAGCAAGTATCGGCAAAGTAGGTATTCGTGGCATGGTGGTCGATTAGAACTGAAGAAATCTTTGAAAGAAGCTTCTCGAATCTTCCTATTCTGTCCGGAGATGATGAGTCGAGCACGACCAACAGGTCAAACTCGGGAAGAGACGTGCTGAAACCTTCGATTCTCTCTACCCACGGCAGTCCCTCGAAAACTGTCGGTATCTTCCAATCGACTACGGGTACCACGCTCTTTCCAATTCTTTCCAGTCCAATACTAAGAGATAGAAGTGAAGAAATACAGTCCCCGTCGGGCATTATGTGACCGCAGACAAGTATTCTGTCTGCTTGCAAGAGCCTTGAGAATACGGCATTCATAGACCTAAGCATAGTCACTCTACCTCCAGCGTCTCTAGAGCCTTTCCCACAATATAGCTGAATCTTGGCTTTATTCGGTTGGCAGTCTTTACAACGTCTTCGTGCATAAGCTTCTCTTTGAGAATCCCCGAAGCCATGTTTGTAATACAAGACAAGACCAGAACACTCATTCCGCAGTGGTTTGCGGCAATGACCTCCGGTACGGTCGACATACCGACCATGTCCGCGCCGAAGAATTCGAAGGCACGTATCTCTGAAGGCGTTTCGTAAGACGGGCCCAGCGCCCAGCAATAAGTACCTTCTTCAATAGACTTTCCGTCATCTGCGAGCTTTGCTTTAAGCCTTTTTAACCAGGCGCAGTCTATTGCTCTGGACATATCGGGGAATCTGACGCCATACAAGTCATTGTTTCTTCCAATCAGGGGATTTCTGAATCCAAAGTTGACAATATCTGTAACGGCGATGATATCGCCGGGCGAATAAGTCCTATTAATGCCGCCAGATGCATTAGTTATCAACAGATGCTTAATGCCCAGTTCTCTGAAAAGATAGATGGGGGCGGCGACATCTTTTATCGAATGTCCTTCATAGTAGTGGAAACGCCCTTCCATGGCTGTCACTGACACACCATGGAACTCCCCGAAAACAAACCTGCCGGAGTGCCCTTCGACTGTGGCTTGAGGGAATCCGGGTATAGATGAGTAGTCTATGGAAACCGGGTTCTGGAACTCACCTGTGAGATAACCCAGACCAGAACCTAGAATCAAGGCAACGTCCGGTCTGGAAGAGATTCTTTCCTCTATCGTCTTCGCCATTGCTTCGTAGTCAATCATTGAAAACCTCCGGAATCAAAGTCTATAAACTTATTATATAATAATGGGAGTCTCTTGAATTC
>LVBU01000574.1 GCA_001603185.1 Thermotogales bacterium Thermo_02
ACATGAATATGCTATAATTATACAGAGTTAACCCTCAGACCGCTTCGCTGTCCTCCCAAGGGCAGCGCTTTTTCTTTTCTTATATGACTTCTTTTTTCTCGTTGTGAGCTTCTTCGGTTTTTTTGCTTGCGAACTTCTCGGAGTCATAAGTCGCGCCAAGAGAGAACCCCTTCGCCTGTCCACCCATGAACGGACCAAAGATCGCCGAATAAGCCATGGCAAAAAGAACAACCATGAAGGGCATCGGATCCTTTATATCCCAGGTATCGTCTTTGAGGTGCTTACGGCTCCTCAAAAAGCCCTTGAGTTTCCTGAATTTTCCCTTGAAGAGAGTACTGGTGTACCAGCCGATCTCAAGAGCGGTGGTAAAAGTGCCGTTCCCGGCCTCTGGAGAAGGCAGACTCACCGTTTCAGGTCTCTCGTTGAGTTCGACATAGGCCTTTGCGAAATCGAGACCGGAGCGATAAGCAACGAGCAGTCCCGGACTCATTCTCGGGTTGACATCGACAAGATAGTATCTATCCTCTACGTCGTCATAAAGGAAGTCCATTGAGATGAACCCGGAATACCCGAGATCCGCTACGATCTTCTCTACATAAGAATCGATCCTGTCGTTCCTGATAGAGAGCCTGCAGGTTCCTACCCCCCCGGACTCTGGATACTCCCTGATATTGTAGTAGATTATGTTTCCCAGAAGCTTACCTTCATAGGCCAGACCGGTTGTACAGATCTGGTATGGTTTCTTGAATTCCTGGATCATGAATCTAGACCCATCAAGAGTTCCGGAAAGCTTCTTCAGTTCGCCAAGAGAATCGATCTTAACGATACCTTGCGCCGATCTCTGATCGCGGGGCTTTAGAATCAGCGGAAAAGAATACTTCTCGGCCTCGAAATCCTTCAAAAGGACCGTCCCGGGAACGGGGATTTCCAGTGACTCCGCATACTTTGTCATCGTCCATTTGTCATGAAGCATCTCGATATTCTTATGGTTCGGAAGAATAACCTTGACATGTCCCCTAAACCTGTCAATATACCTGCTTATTACAAAGCCCTCTTCAAAAGTGGGATAGAGTATATCGATCTTCAGCTCCTCTATCTTGGCGAGAAGACAATCGATAAACTCATCGCTCTTCTCACTTACCGGAGGATAGATAAACTTCCCTTTCAAGTATCTAGAGTAGAGTCCTCCGCTAATCTTTCCACTATCGGCCGCAAAGACCTCGTGTCCATCTCTTGCAAGAAGCCTTATACTGTTGAGCGCGTACCACATTCTGGCGCCGGTTACGAGTATTCTCATATCAAAACCCCCAGGCATCAAAAAATCCCAACCATTGTTAACATGATAATACACGTCTAATGTAACATTTTTTGCCCTTTTCCATACGGTTTTTGAACTTATGGAACAAGACGAAAAGTCCGCATGCATGGCTTAATGCTATCCATAGGATAATTGACAGGAAT
>LVBU01000575.1 GCA_001603185.1 Thermotogales bacterium Thermo_02
ATATTAGAGATAACAGAAAAAGGAGGATCATAGATGGGCGTAAACCTTAAAGGAAAGAGTTTTCTTACTCTACTGGACTTTTCGAGCGACGAGATTCGCTATCTGCTCGATGTTTCGAGATACGTGAAAATCGAGAAGCGTGCAGGGACTCCGACGGCTAGATTTGCCGGAAAGACGCTTGCCATTGTTTTCGAGAAGAGATCAACAAGAACGAGGACCGCTTTCGAAACTGCGTTCGGCGAAGAGGGTGGCCACGCTGTCTTTCTGTCCAAGGATGATATACATCTTGGAGTCAAGGAGGACCTTCAAGATACGGCCAGAGTTCTGGGGAGAATGTTTGATGCAATAGCTTTCAGGGGTTTCAAACAGGAAACGGTTGAAGTCCTTGCCAGATGGTCGGGAGTTCCAGTTTACAACGGGCTGACTGATCTTTATCACCCGACACAGATACTGGCCGACTTTTTGACAATTGAAGAGAGCCTGGGCAGTCTGAAAGGAAGAAAGCTTGTCTTTGTGGGAGATTCAAGAAACAATATGGCCAACTCCCTTATGATAGGTTCGGCAAAGATGGGCCTTCACTTCGTTGCATGCGGACCCAAGAGTCTTCATACCGATCCGGAGATAGTTTCAAAGTGCAGAGATATAGCCAAATCCTCCGGAGCAGTTATCGAAGTGACCGAGAACGCCGACGAAGCCTTGAAGAATGCCGATGCGGTCTATACAGATGTTTGGGCATCGATGGGAGAAGAGGCAAAACTGCAGGAGAGAATTGCCCTGCTGAAGCCTTATCAGGTGAATGCGGAATTGATGGGCAAAACAGGCAGAGATGACACGATCTTCCTGCATTGTCTCCCCGCAGTCAAAGGAAACGAAGTGACGGAAGACGTCTTCGAGAGCCCCGCTTCAAGAGTTTTCGAAGAGGCCGAAAATCGTAAGCACACAATAAAAGCAGTTATGATAGCTACGCTTCTGTAAGTGTGGGATTATGGAAAACATGAGAAAGATCGTTGTAGCAATTGGCGGCAACGCCTTAAACAAACCAAATGAAAAACCGACCGCGGAAGTAATGCAGGCCAACCTGCTCTCTACGACCGCTTATCTGGCGGATCTCGTTGAAGAAGGTTACCAGCTCGTCATTACCCACGGCAACGGACCTCAGGTGGGAAATCTTCTTGTTCAGCAGGACATAGCAAAGAACGTCTTCCCTCCATTTCCGATAGATGTGAACGACGCCATGACCCAGGGTTCGATAGGTTATCTGATCGCCCAGACTCTTGGGAATGAACTTACGAAGAGAGGCATAAGACAGAGTGTGGCCTGTATTCTTACACAGATCGTAGTGGATTCCGAAGACCCGGGGTTCCAGCATCCATCGAAACCGGTAGGTCCTTTCTATGACGAGAAGACGGCGATCGAGCTGGAAGCCTCCAAAGGCTGGACGGTTAAGGAAGATTCGGGACGGGGCTTTCGAAGAGTAGTTCCCTCGCCGATGCCTCTGGACGTACTTGAGATCGAATCAATCAAGAAGCTGATCGACAGTGGAACAATCGTAGTTGCGGCGGGAGGTGGCGGTATCCCCGTCATAGTGGAGCAATCAGGTCTGGTAAAGGGAGTTGAAGCAGTAATTGATAAAGACAGAGCTTCTGCCCTTCTGGCCAAATTGATCGAAGCCGATGACCTTGTGATTCTCACCGGTGTCGATTTTGCTTATATAAATTTCGGCAAGAAAGATCAGGAGGCACTCAGAGTTCTGGACTTGAAGAGAGGGAGAGAGTTGATTGAAGCCGGACACTTTGCAAAGGGAAGCATGTTGCCAAAGATAGAATCGGCCATCGATTTCGTCTCTCGAACCGGTAAGGAATCGATAATCACATCACTGGAGAAAGTCGATCTTGCCCTGAAGGGCGAATCGGGAACAAGAATAGTGCCATAAAATCGTCTGAACCGGGTTTCGGCCCGGTTCTTTCTTCTCACTTTCATGTTATAATTTATGTTATACGAACGATTGAAAGGAGTGATACTTGTGAGGGGACAGGAAACGAGAGAGAAAATAATGGAAGCAGCTATCAAAGTCATAGCTGAGGAGACAATCGAAGGACTCAGTACCAGAAAGGTTTCGGGAATTGCCGAAGTCAATCTCGCCGCAATACACTATCACCATCGTTCCAAAGACGGTATGTTGATCGACCTCGCGAGATATATTCTCAACAACTACGTATTGCCGAGGCTGGAACCTCTCATAGATTCCTCCAAACAACCCGTGGATTTGATAAGAGAGCTTTATAGTGAAGTCATGAAGATCTACACCGAAAGGTCTGATATTATGGTATCGCTGGTCTATCTCTGGCTGCACGGTATGAAGAACAGACGAATAAGAGAGATTCTTATCAATGCCAGAGCCGACTTCTACGACAGGCTAGACAGAGCGTTCGGTGCGTCCATGTCAACGAGAAGGGCTTCAAAGATATCGAAAAGGATGTTGACTTTCATAGCCGGCAAGATTATGGAGATGTCTGTCGATGGCGAGATGCCTGATGAAAGAGAAATAGAAGAACTGTCCAAGATGCTTTCTTGATGCAGGAGTGATTTAAGTGCCCATTATTGCGGTAGCCAACCATAAAGGCGGAGTTGGGAAGACGACTCTTGCATACAGTCTTGCGTACGAATATGCTCTTAGCGGTAAGAAGACGCTGATGATAGATCTCGACCCTTCGGGCAATCTCACTATCGCTCTCGATCTGGATCCATATACCACTGAAAAACCAAACCTGGCTTCTATAGTCTCTTCGGAGAAAGTTGGTTCTGCAGAAGAAGTAGTGAAGAAGGTCAATAAAGGCTTTGCCTTCATAGATATAATACCCTCTTCCGATGAGCTTTACCGGGTAGAATCGATGAACAACGGACTCGGTAGTCTCTTCACACTCAAGGACTTCCTGAAGAGGTTTGGACTTATCGACAAGTACAGAGTGATAATACTGGACACACCACCGAATCTGGGCGTATTGACCAACATCGCTCTGGTCTGCGCCGATTACTTTCTTGTGCCCGTATCACCGGGAAAGTACGCCCTTAAAGGTCTTGACAGGATGTTTGAGATTGCCCAGATAATCAAGAAAACAGTTAATCCCGATCTCGGTTTTCTTGGAATAGTCATTAACAACTTCAGAAAGCACGAGCAACCTTCCAGAGCGCTGGAAAAATCTGTCAGAGATCTTTACAGAGACAAATACCTGAATCCACCCGTGAGAAGGACGGTCGATCTTCAGAAATCTGAGATTATGAGCGAACCCATACAGCTTGCCTTTCCAAACTCGGATGTGGTAAATGATATAAAGAGACTCGCTCTGGAGGTGTTGAAACGTGGCGGACCGCAAGACAAAGAAACTTGATATAGAATCTCTCTCATCTTCTATGAAAGACACTCTGAAGCACAAAGAGGATGACGTTGCAAGAGATTTGATGGAAGAGAGAGAACAGGCTCTCAAGGCTTTTCAGGATCATTTCATGGGAAAACCAAAAGAAGACCGTACTCTACCACCAGTGAGCGAGAGTAGCAGAAGTAATAGAGGAAAGAGAAAGGCGAGAAGACTCTCAAAGGAGAGAGTCAGTCGAAAAGCCGATACATCTATACGGTTCGATAGCATAAAGGACAATGCAGATCTTGATCTCTTTTCTCGAGTGGATCTCACTTCTACCGAGAAGCTTCTGATAATGCTTCTTCAGAAGATTGATCCGGACCGTTCGGGCATAAGAATCAGCGTTCGCAATCTCGCCGAAACGCTCGGAGTGAATAAGAATACAGCCCTCGACACAATGATCAGCCTGGAGTTGAAGGAGATAATCGAGAAGAACTCGACACCCGGAGGGACGATTCTTAAGCTCCTAATTTAGGATACTCATGCTTATCTGAATGCCGACAAAACTGTAGGCAGGGAAGGGATTGAATTTCGAAAGGTCGTCTTCAATCTCCCACTTTAATCTTCCCAAGACTTCGATGCTATCGAGATTGATAAGGTAGAATTCTCTTTTTATGTCGAACCTTCGCCTGGCAGAAAAACCGATGGACGTGTAACTCGTCTTCTCTGAGTCGCCCGCCACC
>LVBU01000576.1 GCA_001603185.1 Thermotogales bacterium Thermo_02
TATCTAGTCAATGCTTTTTATGCTCAGGTTCTAGTGTATATGTAACCAGATACACATCGCCGAATTCTCCCTATTATTCCAGGCATAGTAGGGTATGAGTGTGAACCTAACATTCTTACCTTTGCTTCTTGTAACTCCTAGCGGTTTGTATAAAGCATTTCTCCAATCGTCCAGATCGTAGGCTATCCCCTTGCCCGTTATCGCGGCCGGTTCTCCAGGTAGTTCCTCCAGAATCCGAACATCGTAACCGCGTTTCAGAGGAACGGACAAAGTCCACACGTCGAAACCTTCGTTGTCCTCCTCTTCTGCGCAGTAGACCAGAGGCCCGCGTTCAATGGCTATCTTGTCTGTATTCTCTCTGACTAGAGGATTAGAAGTAATCATATTTATGTTCATTGGCAACTCGAGAAGAATTGAAGTCTTTCCCTTCCAGTTATCGGTGAGTCTTACAAACCCCTTTTCGGCCTTCAGTTTTTGCTTGATTCCATCGACCTGAAGCTCGAAGTCTTCCGATGCCCATTCGGGAATCCTGAGCATAATCGAGAACTGCATATCCAGTTCAGTCGAGACCACGAGTTCGACATTTCCGTCATTTGGATAACCGGTCTTCTGAACTATGCTTATCTCGCCGTCTCTGAACGGAATCAATGCTCTGCTGTCTTCGTAAAGGTTTACGCGGACTTCGTCCAGAGTAAGACCATACATGTAACCGCCAAAAGCTGTGAGTACTCTTATGATATTCGTGGGACAGCAAGCACAGTCATACCAGTCTTTTCGTTTGTGAGTACCTCTATCTTCTAGCGGATTTACGTAGAAATATTTGAGCCCATCGAGAGATATCCCGGGCAGAACGCCATTATAGAGAGCCCTCTCTAGGACATCAAGGTATTTGCCATCACCCGAAATCATATACATGCGCCAATTCCAGAAGACGTTCGCGATAGCTGCACATGTTTCGGAATAGGCTCTCCGGTTGGGCAGCTCATAGGCCTCACCAAATGCCTCTCCGGCATGTCTCGATCCGACTCCTCCAGTTATGTACATCTTCTTCGTGACAAGATCATTCCACAGCCTGTCGAGAACGGCCAGCAAGGTCTCATCTCCTGTCTCCAGAAAGATATCGGCTGCTCCTGAACAAAGATACAGCATTCTCACAGCGTGACCCGTGAGTTCCTGAAGCTGCCTGAAGGGAATGTGGTCTATTCTATATTGATCAGCCCCGGCGAGTCCTTTTCCTCTATTATCGATCAACCTGGTCGCTAGATGCAAATACTCTCTGTTTCCCGTTTCGCGGTAAAGCTCTACAAGTGCCATCTCGAGTTCGGGGTGCCCTGTCGTAGCTTCGCGTTCTTCCTTGTTGAAGGTTTTCACCAGGTGATCAGCCAATCTCAGCGCCACGTTGAAAAGCTCTTCTTCTCCCGTTGACCGGCGATTGGCTATGGCCGCGTGGATCAAGTGGCCGGCACAATAGAACTCATGCATGTTTTTGAAGTCAGTCCAGCGTTGCGCTTCTTTCTCGAAGGTGAAGTATGTGTTCAGGTAGCCGTCTGATCCGGCGCTCTGAGCATCTCCTATTTCAGTTATTATCGACCGAAGCTTTTCACTCAATTCGGGATCGTCGTTGTCTATGAGGGCATATGAAGCGGCTTCTATCCATTTATAGACATCGGAATCATTGAAAAAGTAGCCTTTGAATGCTCCTTCAATCTTTCCAGAGGCTCTTTTGAAGTTGTCGATTCTCCCAGTTGATTCTAGAGACTCATACTGCGATATTAATGTCGTTGTTCGCATAAGATCGTTATATCTGCTCATGAAACCGGATAACTTCACATTTTCCAGTGCTAGAGGCCTAACCTGAGCTCTTGACGAGCGAGAAGTATCATTTATAAAAGTCATTTTCCAACACCTCCGAATGAAAACACTCTCTATTCAAGAGTAGCAGAAATCGGCGCAGTTTATGTATGCTCATAATGGGAGGCGAAAAAATGTTTGAAAAAATAGACTACTGGGTAACTGCGGCAAGTTATGCAGACAGGTGTGGAACATGGTTGCTTGAGGGAGCTCGTATCCATCCAAATATCGGTGAAACACACGAACACGGCGAAGAGTGGTCCAGAGAAGCGATTATAGAGAAGTGCGATATCTTTGTCTTTTGTACGATTAAACCAGACAGTAAGGGAGAATGGAAAAGAGGGGCTCAGATAAGAAGAATTGTTGTGAACGAGAGGGAGTTTTTGAGAACTGACGGTTTGGAAAAGGCTGGAGATCACCTTGGAGATATTCCGACTATCGAAGAGGTTTTGTGATAGCTACGCTGCAGGTCGAGAGTCTATCGCAGGGTTCTCAGTCTGATTCTTAAACCC
The DNA here is from genome assembly GCA_001603185.1 of Thermotogales bacterium Thermo_02. Taxonomy (GTDB): domain Bacteria; phylum Thermotogota; class Thermotogae; order Petrotogales; family Kosmotogaceae; genus Mesotoga. The sequence continues at coordinate 2,364 of LVBU01000576.1, forward strand.
CGTTTTGACTGAAAAGCTGTTTATGGTATCATCTAATTACTCTT
>LVBU01000577.1 GCA_001603185.1 Thermotogales bacterium Thermo_02
TAGTAGTATCATTCTTAATATAAATCCCGGAGCTGGGACTCCAGGATTTGTGAAACGAGTTTCGTGCAAATAAAACTGTCACTACAAGTGTACTGGATATCCTTCTCCAAATCACTCTCTTTCCACACACTTCTCCAAGACTCAGCTGACCCTCACCCGCATGAAACTCCTGAATAGGGAGTGATTCAGAGCAAACAAGACGTTTGAATATTGCTGAATAGAACTTAGATGCTTCGAGAGACTTTGAGTTTCCTGAAAAGAGTATTCTTTTCAAAGGAGGACTGTTGATGGCTGGTTTCATTGTAAAGATGTCGGTGCTGTTTCTCGTTTTTTTTGTTCTGTCGCTAATGTCAGGAATCCCGATGAATTTATTGCTCACTGCATTGATTTCGGGATTAATCTCGTTCGTCTTGACCTGGTTTCTTGGTCTCGAGAATTTCGTGTTTCGTTCGATCTTGATCATTCTTAGGTGCTTACTCAAAAAAGAGGTTAGGCTCTCTATCTCATATCTGTTTAGAATTAAGATTGATGGCAGATACCTTCTTGTTCAAGGGAATAGAATCAACAAGCAATTTCAGCCAGTCGGAGGCGTTGTCAAATATTACGATGAAGCTAAGTCAACGCTCAAAAAGATGAACGCAAAAGACGATAATTGCATGCCAATTGATCAAGACAGCGAAAACGATTTGAGGATTCGAATTCCAGGATGGAAACTGAGGTATTTTCTTAAGTGGTTTTACAGCAGGGAAGATAGGGAGGTTACCGTTGAAAGAGAATTCCGTGAGGAGCTTCTCGAGTCTGGGATTCTTCCAAAGGAGTCTTTTCGGATATTGAAATTTCGGTATCTGAGGACATCTATGTTTTACAAGCCAAAGAGAGTGTCAAAACTAAATCCCAAATCCCATGAATTCCTATTGGCTGAAGTATATGAGTTCCTACCTACAGATGAACAAGAAATCGCATTGAGGAGTACTATGACCAACGGGAAAGATCATTATAAATGGTGTTCAGAGAGTGAAATCGAGTCAGAGGGTGTAGAAATCAATTCACAAAGCGCTAAGATTTCAGAGAATAGCCTTTGGATTCTGTGAGGAGTGATGAATGTGCTGTATGAAGCTTATTATGTTACTTCAAGACCTATAATGGATGAATTACTTCAACGCATTGGAAATGAGCTACAACTACCACAAATAAAAAGAGAAAAGGCAAGTCAGACCTATAATGCAATTTTCAATTTCCTTGATAGCGATGAAGATCTATTTCAGGGGAACGATATCGATGTCTTTCCGCAAGGCTCCTACAAAATAGGCACTACTGTAAAACCTTTGTCTGGTGAGGAGTATGATCTTGACATTGTGTTGAAGATAAAACAAAAATGGCATTCCGATTTTAGCCCAAACGTTTTGCTTAATAAGCTTTACAAGAAATTCAGGGATAGTGATAGATACGCCGACATGGTGGAGAAAAAGCGAAGATGTGTTCGCATCAAGTACGCTGGTGACTCTCATATGGACATTCTACC
>LVBU01000578.1 GCA_001603185.1 Thermotogales bacterium Thermo_02
TAACTGCCCCGATAGCCAGGAATAATATCAAAAAGATCTTCAAGAGTGTTCACCGCCTTCTCCTGATAAACAATTATATTATCTCACGTATGATATTTATACGGCTCCAAACAGGACTCATTTAGCCGCGGATGGAAGGACACACTTTTTTTGATCTTCTCTGTATAATTGTTGTTGGATTGAAAGTTCCGCGAACGCTCAACAATTGAAGCTTTCGTATCACTATTGGAGGTGGCCGATGTGTTGTATGACTTCGATAAAGTAGTGGACAGAACAGGTACCAACTGCATAAAATGGGACTTTGCCGACTTGTTTTTCGGGACTAAAGGACCTTTGCCAATGTGGGTCGCGGATATGGACTTTGAAGCTCCAAAGCCAGTTATCGAGGCTATTAAGAAGAGGGCAGAGCACGGAGTCTTCGGTTACACCGGAAGACCGGACAGTTATTACGACGCAGTGATTGGCTGGTTGGGTAAAAAGGCTGGCTGGAAAATTGACAGAGAGTGGATTGACAGCGCTCCCGGTGTAGTCTCTGCTATTCATCTCAGCATTATGGCTCTCTCTCACCCCGGCGATAGTGTGATCGTTCAGACTCCGGTCTACTATCCCTTCTTTTCGGCCGTCAAACACACTGGAAGACAGCTGATCAAAAGCTCCCTGAAAAACGTAGATGGCCATTACGAGATGGACCTGGATGATCTTGAACGGAAGATTGATTCCAGGACCAGAATCATGATTCTCTGCAGTCCGCACAATCCTGTCAGCAGAGTCTGGAAGAGAGATGAACTTGCTAAATTGGGAGAGATATGTTCGCGAAGCGACATAAAGATAATATCCGACGAAATACACTCTGATCTTGTCTTTGACGGCTATAAACATACCCCGATCGCCTCATTATCTGAGGAATTTGCAATGCGCACTATCACTTGCATAGCCCCAAGTAAGACTTTCAACCTTGCCGGACTCTCTGCAGCCTGTGTTATCATTCCAGAAAAGAAGTTGATGAATGAGTATAAGAACATGGCATCTTCCGCAGGAATTGGATTGACTAATCTCTTTGGCGTAGTTGCTCTGGAAGCTGCATACTCAAGTGGCGAGGAGTGGCTGGAACAGCTTCTTCCCTACATCCGCGAGAATTACAACTATATGAGAGACTTCTTAGCGGAGAATCTTCCCGAGATAGTGGTTACGGAACTTGAAGGCACATATCTGGCCTGGCTTGATTTCAGACAGTACGGTCTCTCTGTCGAGGAGCTTAGAGACGCTCTATACACACGAGCCAGAGTGGGTTTTGAAGATGGATCGGTCTTTGGTGAAGAGGGGATGGGTTTTATGAGAGTCAATCTCGCCTGCCCGAGAGCGATTGTGAAAGAAGCCATGACACGACTACTAGGTGTCTTCAGAGACATCCGGAAAGAATAAAGAAAATCTGTTTGTCTTCGGCCACAACTGACGAAATCACGTGAGAGAGCTCAGACGTTTATACCCAGCTTGTTCAATCTCTCTCTCTCATCGATTATGTTGTTTCGGTTATCTACCGCATACATAGCACCGTCAAGAACGGATGTAATTACCTCTCCTCTGGCGACGGACATTCTCTTCAGTCCAGGCGCATCGAGAACTCCGGACTTAACTGCGGTGAATATACTCTCTGGCGAGGTCATTTCCCCCGTCTTCATCTTCTCGATTGCTTCTATTATGATCGCACATTCCGATTTGAGGTATTCTTTGTGCTTACGAATCTCTTCGTCTGCCAAAATTTCCGGCATTCCTCTATTCACTTGATTCAGAGCCTGCTTTACCATTTTCACGCTTTCGATTATCTCCGTAGCGGTTGCTCTCTTCGTCGCTTCGCAGTAAGCCACCACGTGCACTATCTGGGGTTCAAGGTAGGAGGAGAGCAGAAGTGAGGAAACTAGCTGCCCCATGGACATATAAGGATCTGTGGGAAAGGACATCAGACCCGGTCTTACCATGGTCACCGGTGTAAAGGAGTCATCTCTGAGTGTTTCGACCAATTCTTTCTTTGCCAGCGACTTTGCCAGGTCCATTCTTGGAGAAATATACGGAGGAGTGCTCATCATATACTGAGCCACATAGACACTCACCCCAAGCCTCTTTGCAGTCATGGCTGCGAGGTAAGAGACGGCGACTTCGACGGCATCGTGGCAGTATCTCAAAGCCCATTGATGCGCTTCGTTTATCTCCACAGGTATCCCCTGACTTGCGTTCCAGGCTATTGCCTTTTGGTTCTCCCTTATCGCGTCAAGAAGCTCTCGGTCCGATCTACCGTCTAGTTGAGAATACCAGGTGAGAGGTATGGCCGCGAAAGCGTTGTTTAGAGTCTCTCTGAGAAGAAGGGAGAACTTTATCAAGTCTCTCGTTCCCGAGTAACAACGCATTAGCGGAAAGTTTCCCCTGCGACTGGCCCTGTAAAGTCTTTCGAAGTCTTCTCTCTTTCTCAATGGAGCGCCTCCAGCTCCATCTTCAGCAGCTATCATATTTTCCTGGCGGAAGAACCACTGTTGGCAATTCTGATCCGGCGCAAGCGATATTATGTCTAGCAGACCGGATTGGGCGAGTTGCTCGATTGCCTTCTCGGTTTCTTCGAGGCTCTGAAGTCCTATATGATGCCTTATGAGAGGGAAAGGCTTCTTCATGACGATTCTGTCAAGCAAGTTCTGCGGATAGTCATTGCTTCCCGCCGTCTTTTCTTGGCCCCGCAAGTATCTGATGATGTCTTCGGTCGTTTCGCTGCCGTCAAAGATCTTTTCGAATATTCCAGATTCCCCTGCAACTTCCGCAGTCTCGGATGTCCCTCCAAAGAGTAATCTCTTATCGATTCCCCTTCTTTCGAGAAGTACCCGAAGCTCCTTCAAAAGGCTTCTGCAAGAGTCTGCGCCGAGGCGGTAGCTTACAGCGACAATGTCGGGAGAGACTTCTTCAATACTATCTACAAACTTCTCTAATCCAAGAACGCTGCCAACATATATGGTCTCGTAGTTCTCTTTTTGTGCCAGATTGAGAAAGTTCAGAATTCCCGCCGTGTGAATATCGCTTCCGATAGCGCCTGCAAGCATTTTAGGCATCTTTATCACCCTTTTCGACATATCTCCAGAGCTCCTCGACCGACATGTGTTCCACACCGAGTCGTTCTATAGTCCGGCCTTCTTCCCAGAAATTCCTGCCCATAACCGCGCCGGCAATGTTTATAATCGAATCCATTACCTTCGTTTCGACTCCGAGTTTCTTTCCAAAACAACTGATCGGGACGAGACTCATGGGAACATCCTCCATAATGTAACGATTTTCGATACTTATCGGAGCCATTATCCCCCTGTAGCCCTCGTTCTTGTGAATCGCGTCGTATAGATCTTCACCAGCTGCGTCGTAAGCGTAATCAAGCCACTCCTTAGCCCCCATTGCCTGAACACCGAGTCTCGTTGTAACCTCGCAGCGCTCGGCGTCTATCTTTTCGAGAGCTCTTGCAACGGCCGGGCTTATTCCTTCAAGATAGAACTGGAAATCGCCATGGGTTGACTCGATCCAGCCGGCGTTCATGAGGATAGCTCCCGGATGGAAGATAGCTCCGATATTGTTGAAGCTCGTAAACAGAGTGTTGTCGGCAAGAGTGAATTCAGGTAACACGTCGGACATTATTGGAAGAAGCAGATCGTTGTCCTTGGACGGAAGTACGGCAACCGGTACAGTGTTCTTAATCCTGAATATCTTTACCATTCCCGGCCCGGATATGCGTGAGGCAAAGATAAACGTCTGAGCTTCAGCTATGGTAACCTTCTCCCGGACCCCTTCTTCTTTGAATACCTTATCGAACTCGAGGGCTCCGCCGGTTCTGCCGGGATTCAAAACAATTATCTGTCCATTACTGACAAACTTAGAGAGCTTTCTGGCGACTTCTACATGTGCAAAGGCAGGAACTACAACCATTATCAACTCGGCATTTGCAACTGCTTTCTCCATATCCGTACCCACGTATTTGAGACGGGCCGTTCCGCTGGATTCGCCTTCAACTTTGAGTTTTCTGCCTTTCATTATCGGTGATATCCTCTTCAAGCTCCTGTTGTATAAAGAAACTTCGTTGCCTCGCATCGCAAGAACGGCCGCCAGAGATTGGCCGCCATTGCCCGCACCTATAACAGCAATCTTCATATTGCACCCCCTTATTACTAGATGGATCATCAGTAGCAGCCTGTAAAACACAGAGTTCTGAAT
>LVBU01000071.1 GCA_001603185.1 Thermotogales bacterium Thermo_02
GTTATAGTTTCTTATAGATCTCTTACTTTCGATTAGTAGAGATATTTTATGAGATTTGGATGAATATACGGCTTGTCGAATGAACCAGATGTTATGCTAACCCCCGCCAGATGATCTGAAACTTTCAATATTTCGAGTAATCTGAACAAGATCTATCCTATTTCTGAAGTATGCGATTACACTCTAGTTGGCTGTTGGATTGAATTACGGTCATGGCACGCCGTTGCTGATAAATATTCAAGATTATCTTTTGGCTTCCACGGGAGGCTGATTATTATGGGGAATTGTGAAGCAAGAAATGGAGGTTTTGTCCTCTTTACGGCTCTTATAGTAGTTTTGGTTCTGTCGGTCGTCGCAACGATAATAGTCTCTCTTGTACTCAACGATTCAATGCAGTTGAACAGAGCCGAAGCAAGATTGGAAGCTAATTACAGAGCTATATCCGGTATTGAAGTCGCGCGCGCCCTTCTGGAAAACCCGTCTACGAGAGACGCAAGGGGCGTCTTCAGGGGAACGATACCCGAAGGCGGAAGCGGAAGCTTCGAACTCGTCGAGGCCTGGCAGGACGGCGATTACTGGGATACCGGTATCCAATTAGTCAGAGATGCCGTACAGAACGCTCTTCAGTCGAGTTCGAACGATGTGGCTTTCGCCATCTTCTCAGATTCTTCCGGCACCGAGTTCAAGATTGTCTCTTACGGAATAAGGAGCGCCGCGGTAGAGAGTATGGTGCTTAACCTCGCCTTTGCCGGAGGCGCTTACGAGTTTCCGGTCTTCGATATGGCTGTATTTAGTAAGAGTTATATAGGTATTGGCGGGAGTTCTAGAATTGAAGGCAGGGCCGGGACGAATTCGATAGTTCCCGGTTCGGTCAATATCGGTCCCGGGAACAATATGATTACGGGCACGATATACGTTGGAGTCGGCGGAGACACTCACGTAAATCCGAGTGTCGACCCCGATGGGAAATCTATTTCCTATCCCAACGCGGTCGTAACCAGAACGAATATCAATAACAGCACATGGCTAAGTAACCATCCAATACAGAATCTCGATCAGGAAAGGGAGTATGAGTTGCCTGACTTTCCCGATCCTCCACCGTCGATAAGCTTTCCGACATTTCCGACCTTCCCTGAAGGACTACCAGTCCACGGGAATCTGAATGTCAGCGGCAATTCTACTTTCATCGTTACTCAGAGCGGGGAGTACGGTAATATAAGCGTGTCCGGCAGCAGCAGACTTATATTCAATCTGCAGGGCAACAATATCTCGATCAACGCCAACTCTCTTTCGGTAAGCGGAAGCGCAAGAATCGAGGTCAACGGACCGGGGACGCTGACCCTCTATGTCGATGGAAATGCATCAATAAGCGGTAGCGGGATAACTACTCTCAATTCGGCAAAGCTGAACATCTACACAGACGGCAACTTCTCTGCTTCGGGAAACCTGAACGTCGAGCTCTCTACGCTTTATTCGAAGGGTCAGACTCAGCTCGGAAATAGCGGACTGCTGGAGCTCGAGAATCTCTTCGTGGACTCGAATCAGGCCTTCTCGACCTCGGGAAACGGAACGATACGAGTGGCTTCACAGGCCCTGATAAAGGCCTCTTCGATGAGTCTCTCAAGCGGGACTATGGACTTCATGAACGGTTCGAAGCAGCAGTTCGAGATCGCGGGAACGGTTCAGCTCAGCGGAAACGTCAATATGAACGGTATAAGCAAGGGAGTAATGAATTGCAGTACTCTGAACATACAGCAGGGAAACATTAATCTGGCCAGCGGGGGGGACATGCTGGTTTACGCAAGCACAGGCTTCAACATGGGAGGGGGCAGTACCTTCAATTACGGAGGCGACAGGAATGCCGTTCGGGTCAACTACGCGGGGACAAGCGATCTGAACCTTAATGGAAACATGCGCTACACGGGTACTCTCCATATTCAGAGGGCTTCGGCCAGTCTAGGCGGATCGGGCGGGGTCTACGGGCTAATAATAAGTGGCGGGCCGACGGTGAACCTTCACGGAAACCCCATGGCAGACGTTACGGCAGTCTATGCGCCGAACTCTACTGTCAACATGGTGGGAAGCGCGACTGTTAAGGGTGCGATTGTCGCCGATCGTTTCGTGGCTACCGGTAGTTCGACAGTGGTCTTTGAAACGGACACTGAGGATTTGTTTCCACCGCAGTCGATAGGACTGATCGGGGACGGTGAGGGCGATGAAGAAATCGAGATATGGAGCAGATGAGGTGATAGAGATGGAAAAATCTATGCGCAAGAGCAATAGAAGCTCCGGCTTCTCTCTTGTAGAGATTCTCATGAGTCTTCTGATAATAGTGGTCGTCGTCGGTACTATATTGCCGCTGCTGGCAAACAGTATGAGGCAGGCTCACAAGAACAGATTTGTCACTACCGAACTTGCAGTTGTCCAGAACGATCTGGAGGAGGAGATCTTCGTCTCCTCAAGAGGTCAGTCATACAGCGTGAATGTAGATATCGACGGCAGCAACGTAACCGTATCCGGCGAGCTGGTCACAAAGAATTTCGCAGAGGGAAAGCAGATCGGAATCTTCTTGAGAAGCCGGTGATAGTCATATGAAGAGGAATACCGGATTGACTCTTGCCGAGATAATGATCGTCCTTCTCGTGTCGTCAATTATCGTCGCGATAGCCTTTTCTGTCTTTGCCGCCAGCTGGAGAATATTCAGAACGTCTCAGGAGACTGCGTTACTCAGCAGAAATCTCAGGTCGCTGGTGGAAAGGATCTCGGAGGAATTCAGATGGTCAACGGAAATAGAGTTCACCAGCTCCCCACAGGGTTCGGACTGGATAGTGATCTTGCTTGAGAGTAGTACTATCAAGAGATTTCAGGGGACGACTTCCAGCAGAACAAACGAACAGAACATGAGTGATCCTTCACAGGTAAGCGTCTCTAGCCTGACCTTCGCACTGAGAACGGTGCAGGACAACAGGGTTATGATGGACGTTTCCCTTACCGCTTCCAGTGCTACCAACAGCAGTATAAGCGAGAGTGTCAGTACGTCTGTCGCCGTATACAATCTCAGGAACCTATCGGGTTCAGGCTCATCAGTTAGCTATAAGAAATAATCCCATTCTAAACTCCGATCGCGCTTTGGCATGAGTTTGCAATAGTAATTGCAGAGCAGATTAGGGGGAATGGATGTGAGAAGAGAGATATTGGGAGTCGACAGAAAAACGGGATTTTCTCTTGTTGAATTGCTGATAGTCCTTGCCGTTATCGCTGCCCTTATAGCCGTTGTGACTCCTATCGGAATGAACGCTATGCGAAAATCCACGGCCGTCTCTGTCGCAAGAGACCTCAAGACACTCTCCCAGGCCTTTGCGAACAAAATCTACCTTGACGGAGAACTACCCCAGACGATTAATGAGCTCGGGAGGAATGTTGATCCGTCTCTGTTTGGGGCCGCCTGGAAGATTGGCGAAGATGGCGAATATAACTACTTCGTATTCACAAATCGCGAAGCAGATTTTGAGACTGTCTCCGGTGTTCTTGTCGATTCTAGGCAGGGAATCCCATTCGGAATAGATGACTATGCATTTCTCAACAATGGACTCGGAAAGGAATCTATAAACTCCAGAACTCTCTACTATAACCTTCTGGGTGCAGAAACAGTGGCGCCCCTTACACCTTTCGGTTCGACTTTCGCGGAGATAAGTAGTGGGTTCGTCAGTCTAATCAAAGGGTTCTTTGAGAAGAACGGAAGATATCCCAGAGATTGGAAAGATAAGGAAACCGGTGTCGATTATAGGTTTGAAGATCTATCTCTCAATGTTTCTTTCTGGGCTGGCTCTTTTGACGGCATAGTGTACAAACCAGCGGGAAAACTTCTAAGAATAATGCCTGATAAGGATCACAATTTCCACTTCAACTTTCTAGATTCATCGGAAAGATCAGTCCTAACAAACGCTCACAATTGGGACCTTATATACAATATTGGTGACACTAATGCCGACATCGGTTACTGGTATCTAAACTCTATTCAAGGGAAAAAAGTAGATATTGCAACTCTTCAGATAGTAAGAAAGTGAGTTCTCTCGAAGAGTAGCTGGCGCGACACAGTCGTACTGGCGCCACGAAGGCGACTGGCTGCGGAACGCTCTTCCGTTCTTACCAGACCCTAGACCCCAAACCCCACACCCGTGCCTGCGTTCTTCGTCATCCACCAATCACTATTCACTAATCACCAAACACGGTCTTCCCGATCTCAAGAGCACACACCCCGTCGGCAGGAGCATGCCGCCACCCCTCTCCCAGAGGGGATCTTAGATCAGAAGCGGAAGAGCATAAGATCTGTCCTTCGACCAGCGTCCAAGATCGTGGACCCGTCCTTCGAAAGAGCGAAGAGCGGTTCCGGCGCGTTGCGCCCAAGTTCCTCGTTCCGACGCTTCGCGTCCAGGTTCTTTGTTAAGACCAGAGGAGCAAGAGATTAAGAGAGAAGAGGAGAAGAGGAGAGAGTCTCGTTTTTACCAGACCCTAGACTCGAAACCCCACACCCGTCGTCTCTCCCCTTCTCTCCTTATCTCGTGTTCTCGATGATCTTCTCGCTCTTCCAACCTCTGACCACTTCACTCTTAACTCTGTGTCGCTTTGTAGCTAAGCAAGTGTCTTTACGCCACTTTCTGACAAGAAGTGATGTTTGTCAGACTTCAAGTGATAGAATTAATCTGGTGATATATATGGCTCTTAATTTGAGGACTACATGTTTCTGGGATGTGGATTTAAGCAAATTGGACCGGGAGAAGGATAAGTTCTTCATTATTTCCAGGGTTCTGGAATACGGAACGATGGAGGATGTTGTCAATCTTCTTTCTGAATATGCTTCGACCGAGATTGCACAGGTTGTTAGAAAAAGCAGAATAATCGGCAGGGCAACCGCAAATTTCTGGGGCCTGATTCTGAATATTCCAAGATCGGAGATAGTAAGATGCTTAGAACCGGCAGACTATCATCACAAACGCTAGAGCTTCTGAATACTCTTGAAAGTAAACTCTCCGATTTTTATCTTGCGGGCGGCACAGCTCTGGCAATGTATTATGAACACCGTGTTAGTCATGATCTGGATTTCTTTTCAGTTGAGTCTTTTCGGCCAGAGGTGTTGCTAGAGTATTTGAAGCGCCAGGCTCTTTTTGTAGAGAAAGTTAGGATTCATACAGGTACCCTTGAAGCAGAGATTCATGGTGTCCGTGTGAGTTTCTTTGAATACTATTCCCCGCTTATTGGGCCTTTTAATAAGTATAGATCATTAGCTGTGGCTTCCATAATCGACATTGCTGCCATGAAGCTGGGTGCTGTCGCAGCAAGAGCAGAAAAAAAGGACTATTTCGACCTTGCTGAGATCATAAAGAGAGAGACTTCTGAGGCCGTTCTTGGGGCCTTTGTCATGAAATATGGCAGAGAAGTTGATCTGTACCACATAATCAGAGCTATCACCTTTTTCAATGATGTGGAAAACTCTCCCGATCCATTGGAAGCGGTAATGACATGGAAAGAGGTCAAAAAATCCCTGGAAGCTAAAAGCAACGAACTCTTCGATGTTGCCAGAGCATTGGTGAAAACTGACCGAAATTGAAGCACCAGGTATGTCAGTGAAGGCTTCGCCAGAAAGAAGAAGAGCGGAAGAAGAGACGTTCGCCGTCAACCGTCCTCCGAGAAGAGCACCGAAAACCCGTCCTTCGTCCAAGATCGTGGACCCGTCCTTCGAAGCGCGAAACGAGACCTATATTCAGTAAAAATAGGGACAGACTCCATTTATTCAGGAGACGTCCTCCGTTCGCCGTCAACCGTCCTCCAAGAAGAGCATCAAAAGAGGAAAATCCGTCCTTCGTCCAAGATCGTGGACCCGTCCTTGGAAAGAGCGGGAGAGCGGTTCCGGCGCGTTGCGCCCAAGTTCTTCGTTCCGACGCTCCGCATCCACGTTCTTGGTTCTTAGCCCGCGAAGCGGAACTGGCGCGACGCAGTCGTACTGGCATCGCGGAGCGATACTGGCCGCCGAAGGCGACTGGCGGTTCCAAGGAGCGAGATCCCGTATAGGAGCACTACGGGATGACAGGGTAGGTGGGCTCCGAAAATTCTCGTCTTCTCGTGAGCGAAGCGAACTCTCGATCTCTCTCATAACTCTCCACGCTCCACTCTCAACTGTTCTTAATAGAACTCTCGACAATGCTCTTTCTCCGCTCTTGCCAACAACCCACAACGAGCAACGTACAACGGATCTCAAGAGCACACACCCCGTCGGCAGGGGCATGCCGCCACCCCTCTCCCAGAGGGGATCTTAGATCAAAAGCGGGAGAGCGGTTCCGGCGCGTTGCGCCCAAGTTCTTCGTTCCGACGCTTCGCGTCCAGGTTCTTGGTTAAGACCAGAGGAGCAAGAGATTAAGACAGAAGAGGAGAAGAGGAGAGAGTCTCGTTTTTACCAGACCCTAGACTCGAAACCCCAAACCCGAGCTTCTTCTCGGAGGGTGGACGACGGACGTGTTTTCGCTCTTCCAACCTCTTGCCTCTCCCCCCTCTCACCTCAGGGTCTTAACGTTCCACCTCGATCGATCTCACATAATAGTATCCCTCTGGCGGATTGTCCATCGCATCTCTGTCTATAACGATTTTCGGCGCTAGTCCGGCTCTTTCGGCGGCAACAAAGAGGTGTAGCAGGGCGATGCCGGAGTCGATTTCGTTGAGTCTTTTGTAGAATAGTGTCTTGATAAATCCGGGCTTCACACAGTAAAGGTCTATCTTTTCTCTTTTTGAGACGAAAAACCACGGCTGGCTGTTTGTCGCCGACGGAGCAAGTCTCGCGGCTTCTATGAGGCCGAGGTGTTGATCTCCCCTGCAGATTTCCGTTATCTCTTTGCGTCTGAATTGTGAGCGGTCTTTCCTGTGAACTTCTCCCACAGCCTCTCCAAAGGCCAGAGTGATTACGAATTCGAGATTGGGATCTTTCGGCACTTCTCCAGAGGGCTTCGCGAAGCCCAGCCAGCATGCGCCTATTCCCATGGCCGAAAGTCTCAAGTCCATTTGCTGGAGCATGAATCCAGCGTTTGGAAGGTATCCCGGCTTGTCCTCGGAGAAAAACAGCAGATAGTGAGGCGCCTTTATCGAGAAGAGACCGCTTACCCGCGAATCGGTCGAGATCTCAAGCCGGGTCTTTATTGACTCATCGAGAGGTTTTAGTTCGCCAAAGAGTCTTTCTACTGTCTCAAGTGTCTCTCCGTTCAGCTTCTCTTTCTTGAACTTGCGTACAGACATTCTGCTGAAAATGGCTTCGTAGATGTCGTTCACTTCTCTTTCACCTTCCCTTTCGCCTGAGTTATCCTCTTCAATAATCTCTCTATGAGCTGCCCTTTTTTGTGTCTTAAGGAAAGAGAGAGACTATACCGGCTGAAAGAAGCGCGATTGCGGCTCCGATTGCGGTTCCCTTCACTGCGCCTATTACATGGAAGAAATAACCTCCATAGGCCTCGTCCATATCTTCCGTACCGGGTATCCTTAGTCTCTTGCTATGGCAAAAGAGCAGAATATCCAGAACCAGCAGGTCGTAAATGTTGACCACGAAGAACAGAATGAAAGTGTGAAAGAATGCGGAGAGAAAGTCTCTTGCCCCCGAAAAATACGCAACAATAGCCAGAAAGAAGGAGATCAAGACTGCTCCGATTGTTTTGGTCGCTATGTGTTTATTCGCGACCTGTCTTATCGTTCCCTTGTATTGGGGAAGACTTTTCACTCTCTCTCGTACTTGCGGAGGATAGGACATAATCATCGAAACGGGATCTCTATAAAGCCTTGGCAGTATCAGTATATTGACACTCCCCATGCCTAAAGGCAGGGGATTCTCGGGTGATTAA
>LVBU01000579.1 GCA_001603185.1 Thermotogales bacterium Thermo_02
GAGGATTTATTTAAAGAGAGATTGAGTATACTGAAGAGTATCTACAAGGTGCTGACAGACGACGGAAGCACGCTTTCCGCGTACGAGATGCTGAGCAAAGAGCTTCCGAAGTATTTTGATTGTCGCCTAGAGGAAGTGGGGGATCTCTGCAACAACATGATAAAACTCTGCTCGAGTATTGGGGAGTTTGCTCAGGCCATTAGCTTTGGGAATAGAGCTATTGAGATCTACAAAGAACTGGGACTTGAGGATTCTTGGCAACATGTATATAACAACATTTCCGGAGTTTTCTTCAAGATGGGCGAATTTGAGAAGGCCCTTGAATATGTCGAAAGAGCATTAGATTTCTCAATTAAGAACGGCGACGAAGTGCGAACGGCCTTTCAGCTGAACAACAAGGCCATAATACTCGAAAACATCTATAAAGACGGCTCCGGCATACCCTTTCTCGAAGAGTCGATACTCCTGAAACAGAAGAATAACTTAACAAGAGAGCTTTCGAGGAGTTATCTGAACCTTGCCGACATTTACTCATATACTGGCTGCATAGACCAAACGCTGCCGCTACTGGAAAAGGCAAGATTGATCGCCGAAGATTTGGGAGATTCATGGGCCGTCACCGACTCATACAGATACGAAGGAGATTACTGGTTGAAAATGGGCGATTGTGACAAAGCATTAAAGGCCTTCGAGAAGGCGATAGATTTTCATAAGAAGAACAACAGCAAGAGAGAGATTGTTGGAATACTTGAGGGTATGTCAAAGACCTGTGAGCTTCTCGGCGAAAAAGACAGGGCAATAGAACTTTTGAGAGAAATAATCGATTTGAACAGCGCTCTCTTCAAAGAGGAAAAGGCTCGCTCGATTGCCCAGCTCGAATACGCGCTTTCGGCAAAGCAAAAACTAATAGAACTCGAGAGACTCTCGGAACAGAACCGCAAGTTGAGCGAGGCCAATAGGACAATTATGGAGAAGAATATAGAGCTCAGAAGGGTTCACGAAGAGCTGAAGAGACTCAATGACGATCTGAGAATACAGGCAGAGAGCGACCCGCTGACGGGCTTTTTCAACCAGCAGAAGATGCATCTGATAATCGAAGAAGAGATCGAAAAAGCGAGAAAGTCCAAAGCGCCTCTGGCAATGATCATGTTTGACTTCGACGATTTCAAAAGGATAAACGATACATACGGCCATCTGAAGGGCGATGAAATACTGAAAGATGTTTCTTCAATCGCCAGAGCGTCTCTAAGGAGTACGGACTATGCTTTCAGATATGGAGGCGAAGAGTTCCTTATTCTTCTTCCTTTAACCGGTCTTCAAAACGCTTCGCTTGTGGCTAACAGAATTAGAGAGGGTATAGAAGCCGTTCCCTTTCCGGTTACTATAAGCGCTGGAGTAAGCATCTGGGAAGGGGAAGATAATACGAAATTCATACAAAAGACCGATAAATTGCTCTATAAAGCAAAGGAAGAAGGCAAAAACCGCGTTAGAAGCCAGTAATTTGCGATAAGCCCAGGCCACGGCTTGACAGAATCCCGTCTCTATTCAAGAATGGAGTTTTTTAAGTAGCCAGGCCATATTGTTGCCCAGAGTTTTCATAGTCCGTATCCCCTCATCGTCGCGCTCAAAGTCCCCCTGTCGCCACGCGACCGAGAGATTCCAGTAGGAGGAGCCCGGAACAATCATCTGACATATAAAAAATAGATGGTTCATAGAATCGAACGTATGCACCGCGCCGCCTCTCCTTACGGCTACTACCGAAGCTCCGACTTTTCGTTTGAACATAGAGTCGTTGGCAAGGGCAACCATACCGGCCCTGTCGATCAGCGTCTTCATCTCGGGTGTCACATCGGAGAAGTAAGTCGGTGAGCCGAGAATTATCCCGTCGGCTTCGTCCATCTTTCCTATGCAATCGTTAATGACGTCGTCTTCTATTATGCATCTCCTGTTCTTTGTCTTGAAGCACATGCTGCACGCCGTGCAACCGTGCAGAAGCTGGCCGCCAAGCTGGACGAGTTCGGTTTCTATGTCTTCCCTTTCAAGTTCCTTGAAGACCTCCAGTATCATCTTATAAGTGTTTCCGTTGGCTCTTGGACTGCCGTTAAACGCCACTACCTTCATACAGCACCTCCGTTTTGGAAAAGTCAGGAGAGGCCGCGGCCTCTCCTAAATGATACCTTTATTCTTTCCGGGATTCAACCTTTGATAAGCTTCTTCGCCTCTTCGATCGACGGGATCTTACCGGATAAAACGATTTTGCCATCGATCGCTATAGCCGGAGTCGAAACTACTCCCTTTTCCATTATCACCATCATATCGGTTACTTTCTCGACAGTAGCATCGGAACCGAGCTCCTCGACGGCCATTTTCATAACCTTCTCGGTTTGCTTGCATCTCGGGCAACCCGACCCGTAAACTTCGATCTTCATAATCAACCTCCTGCTATGTTCAAAGTAGATTACCGTATATGTAACCCCATAACGTTGCAAATACCACTACCAGTCCGAAGTATGTGAAAGCCTTCTTCTTTCCAAGCAATCTCGTTATGACTATCATGCTCGGCAGACTCAAAGAATTGCCGGCCATGAAGAGAGCAAGAGCCGGTCCTTTGCCCATCCCAAGGGACATGAGCGACTGAACGATAGGTACTTCGGTAAGAGTCGCAAAATACATGAAAGCTCCAAACACAGAAGCGAAGAGAGCTGAACCGAACCTGTTACCGCCTAGAAGCGATTCCACGAAACTCTGGGGCAGGGCGCTTGAGATTATTCCAGCTGCAAAGACACCGAAGAAGAGGTACGGAAGAATCTTCTTTGCGAAGTCCCAGGTTTCGCCAATCCAGGAGTATCTGAGCTCTTTCTTGAAATTCATTGCCAGCATGAAGACACCGACTGCCGAAACTATCATTATAATGGCCTTTGCGAGTGGATCTATCTTCAGGCCGCCGACTATAAGAAATGTCATTTGCAAGGCTAGAAAGCCTAGGGCTTCCGGCCAGGAAACCTGATCGCCGGCTTCCTGAGTTGTGAAGCCGCCAGAGCCCTTTTCCTTGAAGAGGCTTTGCATCGTCAAACCTATCAGAATTGCCGACGTTGAAGCGCCGATAATCCTTACTATTGCTATCTCCCAGCCGATGGCGTTTCCAGTGAGAAAGATAGCGGCTACGTTGATTGCCGGTCCGCTGAAGAGAAAGGCTACGGCCGGCCCAATTCCAGCTCCACGCTTGTAGATGCCGCCAAAGAGAGGTAGGATCGTACAGGAGCATACGGCGAGTATACCGCCCGAGACGGCTGCGATAGGGTATGATACAATTTTGCGGGCATCTGGTCCAAGAAGCTTGAGTATCGCATCCTTTCGTATGAAGACGGTTATCGTTCCGGCTATAAAAAACGCTGGAACGAGGCAGAACAATACATGCTCTCTGGCGTATGAACCGAGTAAAGAAAAGCCGCTTATTATGGCATCCTGAACGTACTTACTGCCAAATGGCAGAAAGTAAAAGATGAGAAATCCTGCCGCAAGAAATCCGAACTTTGTAAACTCCCTTTTTAGACCCTTTTCCATCTCGGAGTGCCTCCTTTGCTACTCACTTAGCTTTGTTGCCTGTTCGTATATAATCTGCTTTAGTTCTCGACCGGTGATATGTTCCAGAATCAACGCCATGATAAGTATTCCCGGTATGTTTATCGCCAGTCTCAAGAGAGCGAATCCAATTCCTAAAGAAGCCATCTCGAACATGAACATCGGTATCTTTGTCGTCGACCACGCGCCGATAAAAATCAGAACGTTGGAGAACTTGACACCTTTCTTCATGAAGACAGCGGCTATTGGAAAGGCGCCGTAAAGCGGTCCGGCAGCAGCCGCTCCGAGAGTGAAGGAGAGGATAATTCCCTTCAGTCTCGATTCTTCTCCGAGATGCTTGATTATCTTCTCTCTTGGAATCCAGACATCCAGTAGCCCGAGCAATATGAAGATTGGAGGTATTACCGATAGCATCTCAAGAAAGCTAGACCCTGTTATAGTCAAAGCCTTCAATCCTATCTGATTATCAAGAAGCAAGAATACTGCCACCACAGCGGCGACTATCAGCGGAAACAGGTATCTGCTGGAAGCAAGTTTTTTCATTTCAGCACCAATCCCATGATCCCGGCGACAAGAAAGGAGAAGGCAAAGGCCATAGAGTTTCTTGTCAGCGTAAGTCGGGTCCCAAAATACTTTCTCTCAACTGGAAAGGTGACAACTCCCACCATCATAAGCGTCGAGATGAAGAGGGCTATCTGTGTTATGCCCGCTCCACTGTTCAAAAGCATTGCAGCGGTCGGAAAGGCCACGAAACCGGGAATAAGCGTGATAGAACCAACTATCGAAGCGATCAGCAGACCCGACAGTCCCGAACTCTCTCCGAGCAGTGATGAAATCGTTTCGGGGTCTAGCAAAGCGATAAGAAGTCCCACAAAGAGCATGATAGCCATAAGCTCGGGTAGAATCCTCTCAAATGACTTCCATGCCTTTCTAATAGCCGAGACAGTCTTCTTGCGATTTGCAGCGAAAGATACAACCAGTAGTACTGCGGTAGCAATGTATAGACCGACACTGTACATATATTACTCCGTTGCTC
>LVBU01000072.1 GCA_001603185.1 Thermotogales bacterium Thermo_02
CGGTTGTGCCTTATATCCCTATAGCTGAAGCTAGGGGCTTTACGGCACTTTCGGTACTTTCTGTTGGAACCTCTGGACTGTAAGAGATTCCCCCACCGCGCTGTTCCCAGTAGCAGACCGTGAAGATCTCTTCCAGACCCGTCGGATGCTTTTCCACAAGAAAATACTCGGAAAAACATGGCCCCCCGTGGACAAACAACAGGACGGGATTTTCAAGGTTCTTGCCCTTGATAAACATCCCCTGCTTCACTCCGCCGATATCCACAAAAACCTTCTCTGAAATACTTCGTGCAAGAGGATTCCCTGCATCATCCAGAAAAGGGCGTATCTTCCCGGGGCTATATAGGAGTATCAAGCAAGCTATGAGAAGGGCAAAACCGATCAAAACAGAAAATACAATCAGCATGAACTCACCAAACCTCCACACAATTGACTCTTGATTAGCAGACTGTCTTCTATCACTACGGGTAAGAAAAACAAGGTTAGAAAACTCGAGGGACAGCTCTTGATGATCTTCACTTCTTCTTTTTGAGTAGCTCTACTTCCTTTTTGCTGAGTTTCTTTATGTCGCCGGGATTCGGTACAAGGGAGATATGAAGACCGCCGATCGAGACTCTTACGAGGTTTTGGACCCTTTTCCCGATAACTCGCAACATCTCCCTTATCTCTCGTTTGTGGCCTTCGGAGATCGTCAGCCTGAGAGTTGTGGTTTCTCTGTCTTTTCTGGTTATATAGGCGTCGGCTGGCGATGTGGTGAAGCCGTCCTGAAGTGTTATTCCATTTCGGATTAGCTGCAGCTCTTCGTCTTTCAAGCTCCCCTTGATCTTCACTATGTAGGTCTTTCTTATTTCGGAGCTCGGGTGACTTATGAGATTTGCTAGGTCGCCGTCATTTGTCATTATTATGATTCCGGAAGTCCCCTGATCAAGTCTTCCTACGTGAAAAACACGTTCCTTTATCCTTCCTTCTATCAGGTCTGCCAGAGTCTTCCGCCCCCGGTCATCTGTCATTGCACTGAGGACGCCTGCAGGTTTGTTGAGAAGATAGACCACTTTCTGGTCGGCCCTGTATTGAAGCGGTGTATCATCAATAGTTAGCTTTGAAACCGCGGGGTCTAGCTCCCGTCTTGGATAGAATTCGACTTGTCCGTCAATCTTGATTCTGCCGTCCAGTATCGCCTGTGTCGACTTCCTCCTGGACAGTCCCGTCAACTGTGATACTATCTCCTGAAGCTTCAACCTTTTCTCCTTCTCCCAGGAACAGACCCTGTACCACTTCCGCTAGATCGTCCAGCTGGAAGAGGTCGTAGAATTTTCTACTCACTCTGTACAGATACGGCCGCCCGGGTAGTTTGGATTTGCGTTTGCCGATAAGTCCCATACGAGAGAGTTCTAGCAGCTGGTTCTGTGAGGAACGTCCCCTTATGAGTTCGACATCGTTTTTGGTAAGCGGCCCCTTTATCGCAACTATCGCCAGGGTCTCCATCTGCGTATCCGTTATGCTTACTATGGGCCTTGTGGTTATCTGGTTAACGTAGGACTGTATTTCCGCCTTAGTGTAGAACCTCAACTTGCCGTTTACGGACTTTATGAAGACTCCTCTGTCGAGGCTCTCGTACTCCCTTTCCATCTCATCCAGCAAAACCATTACCTGGTTGTACTTAAGTCCAACTATCGAAGCGATTTTCTTTGGTTCTATACCGCTTCGGGCAGAGAATATCAGCGCCTCGATTATCGCCTTTTTTGAGAGTTCGCTCAAGAGGCACGCCTCCTGATCACGAGCGGTTCCATACTTTCGAGGATGTACCGGTTAAGCTTCAGCAGCTCAAGTACGGCGAGAAAAGTAGCGATGATCTCGGTTCTGCTTTCCAGACCCATGAGAAACTCGTAGAGCTCTATAGTTTCGTACAGGTCTTCGATCTGCAACATTCGATCTTCAACGTTTATGCTTTCGGCGACTATGGTATATACTTTGTCTCTGAGAGCAGCCTCTTTCAGGATCGACTTGAAGGCAACCATAAGCTTATCAGGGAGGTCTGCACTGTCGTCCGTACCGGCCGTCGCCCTCGCCGTCGCTCTTTCGTGACTGTAAGCTTCGTAAAGCTTGTTTCTGAATCGCTTCGAGAGCTCCTTGAGTGTCTGGTACTCTTCAACTCTATTGAATAGCTCTCTCTGCTGTTTATCGAAGACCTCGGCCTCTTTGTCGCTCAGTCTCGGGAGCAGCGCCCTGGACTTCATTTCCATTAGTGTCGAAGCCATCACGAGAAAGTCGGAAGTCACGTCCATATCCAGCGATTTCATCTTGCTTATGTGATTCATGAATTCATCGGCGATTACTGTTATCGGGATGGAGCGGATATCGACCCGGTGTTTTCTTACGAGGAAGAGTAGAAGGTCCAACGGTCCTTCGAACTCGGGCAAGTTGAATACAAACTTCATCTGTTCCATTCTTACCACCCCAGCTTCGTTACACCGAGAACCCTGCGCATAGTCTCTTTTGCAACGGTTCTCGCTCTTGAATTGCCATCTTCAATGATGTCATCCAGGAGTCGGGGATTTTCTCTGAGATAGTTGAATTTCTCCCATACGGGTGAGAGTCTCTCCACTAAGTTCTTCTGGAGCACCTTCTTGCAGTCGAGGCAACCGATTCCGGCAGTCTTGCAGCCATTCACTACCCAGTCTCTCTCTTCTTGTGAGGAAGTGAAGGCCTTGTGATAGTCCCATACGGGGCACTTCTCGGGATCGCCCGGGTCGGTCCTTCTCTTCCTTGCAGGATCGGTCATCATCGGTGCAAGCATCTTCCACAGTTCCTTTTCGTTTGTGTCCACGAGTATGAAGTTCCCATAGCTCTTCGACATTTTTCGGCCGTCGGTTCCCGGGAGCTTCGGGACTCTTGCAAGCAGCGGCTCCGGTTCGGGAAAGACCTCTCCGAACTGAGCGTTAAACTTTCTGGCTATCTCTCTGGTCAGTTCGACGTGATATATTTGATCCTCTCCAACAGGGACTCCATTGGCCAGATACATGAGTATGTCGGCAGCTTGAAGTACCGGATACAGCAGGAACCCACCGCTGGATAGGTCTCTGTCAGTTATCTGTTCCTTCTGATCTTTGAATGTGGGGACTCTTTCCAGTCTCGAAACCGAGACGAGCATCGAAAAGTACAGAAACAGCTCGGCGTGTTCTTTGATCGCAGATTGAACGAAGAGAACTGATTTCTCCGGATCAAGACCAACTGATACGTAAGTTCTTACAATATCCAGAGTCCATTCTCGAAAACTGGCGGTCTCCTCAATATGTGAAGTTAGACCATGCCAGTTGGCAATGAAGTAAAAGCATTCATTTCCTCCATCTTGAAGTTCTTTCCACTTTTCAAGAGTAACGAGATGTCCCAGATGAAGTCTGCCCGTAGAACGCATGCCACTAAGAATTCGCATCAGAAATCCCTCCAAACCCGAAAAGCCTTGAAATATGCCGACCACCGATCTTCTTAGGTCGAATGGTGTCTCCTCACAAAAGCGCTTTACCATGTATTTTAGCACAGAATGATGTTATCATATTCACAGGATCGATCTTACTCAGACGTTAGGGAGGTAATTTATGAAGTTCAACACCCTTCTAATCATACTCGTTGTAGTTATGGTAGGTATGACCGCCGTAAATATGTTTATGGCATTCAATAACAGACTGGATATCGACACGCTTTCATCGATAAGTTACTATACATACGATTATGAAGGTCGCGCAACACTAGACATAGAGACCGAGATTCTCTTCAAGAAGCCAAATCAGATGACGCAGTTTCTTGAGCAGTACGATAAGCCCAAGCAGGAGCAGCTTGCCGATTTTCAGGAATCAATTACGAAATTTGCCGAGAGTTTCAAGAGGTTAATGACTGTAGAGGATTTTCAGTCTACGGCCACCGTTCTGAGCAATAACAGGGTTAAGGTAGTCGAATATGCCGTCATCGCAGGTTTTTCCGCAGTTGAAGATGGTGTTGTGAACACGGATATGGGAGATATGGAGTTCAATCTCGTCGGTGTTCAGTCCTCCCTTACGCTGAGAGTTCCTTCCGACGCTAACGTTTTAAGTGTGGAACCGCAACCTTCGAACACGGTTGGTGGATCTGTCTTCATATGGACCGATACCGGGAAGACCCCCTTCCCTAAGATAAGATTCAGCAGATGAAAGATTCCATCCCCGAGGCACCAGACGCGAAACTCTTCCTCGACCTGATAAAGGGTTCACGGAGGGTTGCCGTACTGACCGGGGCAGGGGTTTCGGTTGCCAGCGGAATACCGGACTTCAGAAGTCCAGAGGGACTTTACAGCAAAGTCTCGCCCGAAATCTTCGAAATAGATTTCTTTCTGCGTAACCCGGCCGGTTACTATAGAATTGCCAGGGAACGGATTCATGTGATGACCGACAGAAAACCTAATCCATCTCATTACCTTCTCGCAGAGCTTCAAGAAAAGGGCTACATAAGTGAGATTATCACCCAGAATATAGATAGCCTTCACCAGCAGGCTGGAGCCAGCGAGGTTATCGAGCTGCATGGGAACGCCTCGTCTTTCAGCTGTATGGATTGTGGCAGAAGATACTCACGTTCTGCCCTCGAAAGGCTTCTAGATATTGATGAGATTCCAAGATGCTCCTGTTCGGGACTTATAAAACCGGATATAGTCTTCTTCGGAGAGATGCTTCCGGCCGAGGCGATTCAGAGAGCCGAAGCTGCAGCTGTTGAAGCGGACTTATTTGTATCCATGGGTTCTTCGCTGGTGGTATATCCGGCTGCCCAGTTACCGATAATCTCCAGGTCCTCGGGGGCGAGTTTAGTTATAGTCAACCGCGACCAAACCGGTCTCGACTATCTTGCAGACAGGGTCTTCAAAGTCACGCTCGAAGATTTCTCCTCGCAGGTTCTCGCTATACTGGATAGAGAATCATGAACCTGTAGAGGCCGTAGAAGTCTCTTTCGAATTTATATGAGTAGCCCACAAGGTTTTCCGAAAGTTTTGACAGTTCATCGACCGCGTACTCTGCAATCTCCATATACACTTTCTTACCTTCGGGAAGCAATGAAAAGAAGCTCCTGTAGAAGTGAAGTCCGTCTTCGCCCCCGTCAAGAGCGAGCATAGGTTCATATTCCCTGACGTTGCTCTCAAGGGAACCGAGAAGTCCAGTCTTTATATATGGCGGGTTGGAGACGATAACTTCTATCTCTTTTAGATAAGGTTCAACAGGAGTCAGATTATCACCCTGAAGAAAGATGATACTGTTTATTCCGTTTGCAAGAGCGTTTTGCCTGGCCAGAGATAACGCTTCTGGTGAGATATCGGACGCGTAGACCTTCGAATCAGGCAGACGCTTCGCCAGAGAACAGGCGATTATCCCGCTGCCTGTAGCAATATCGGCAAATATTCTGTGTCGACTCTCTCCGTCAAGCACTAGCTCAATCAGTTCTTCGGTTTCAGGTCTCGGGATCAGTACGGAACGGTCTAACTTTAGCCTGATTCCATTTGAGTCGCGGTATCCAATCACGTAATCAATCGGCTCGCCGGCTACGAGTCTTTTGATGGACTCGCGGAGTTTTTCCCAGTAGTCACCGGACAATTCGCAGTCGCTGCCTCTTACGATTATCGAATCATCCAATCCAAGAATCTCCCGGCAAAGCAACCTCAAAACAAAGCGGGAATTCGAAATTCCCGCCCTCACAAGCTCTTCGTCGAAGAAGTCTATAGCTTTTTCAATCTTCAAAGTCCAAGTATCTTCCTTACATCATCGCTCGCCATATCCGGCGTCCATGGAGGATCGAAGGTGAGCTCCATTTTCACTTCGCCTATACCCTCGATCTCGCTGACTTTTCTTCTTGCGTCTTCTAGCATCAGACCGGCAAGGGGACACATCGGCGTCGTAAGCGTCATTTTTATCCTGGCGTCGTTTTCCTCCGTTACTTCCACGTTGTATATAAGGCCCAGAGAGACTATGTCGAACCCTATCTCGAGATCATAGACCTGTCCAAGCGCTTCCATTACCCTTTCTTTTGTTATGGCCATGGCTTTCTCCCTTCTCAGTTTTCGTAATATCTGGTAATAATAGCTGCTTCCTTGAATGGTTTGAATTCCTGCTCTTGCCACAGCTTCCAAATCATGCTCTTCTTTTCGCCGAGCAGTATGTTCTCAATCTCGGCACTAACTTCCTGAAGGTGCTTGACTCCAGCAGGTGAGTAAGAGATCAGATATATGACAGCGTATTTGTTTCCCAGAGTTACCACTGAAGAGAGTAGCTCACCTCTTGTGGTCTTGAAAAGAGACTTTACTAAATCTGGATTAAGACCTTCTACCTCGGCTCTCGTGAGCGCTTTGTTCTGAACATCGGGAAAGGTGTCCAACACTGTCATAGGGTTAGAGTCTCTTGAGGCTGCCTTCCAGGCCGTGTATGCTTCCGAGAAGGAATCGAACTGCAGCAGTTTGATCGAGATCTTCTCCTCGGCAACTGAGTATCTGGAAGCGTTTGCCTGGTAGAACTGGGCTATCTCTTCTTCGCTTACAGTCAAATCGCCAGTGATGGCAGCGTACAGAGTGTTTAGAGCTTCCTTATAAGCCAGATCTCTGACGACTTTTGCCTCATACGAACTGAGTCCATCTATGTAGCCCCTCAATATGTAGAAAAGATCGGCATCGGATTTGTTAATGTTCATCTCGGCCAGAGTATCTGTGATAGACTTGTTCACGGTCATTCTCAGAGAGGCAGTATCTACTTTGATTCCTTTGGATTCTGCGTACTGCATAAGAAGTGTTTCCTCTATAAGGATTTCCAGGGATCTCTTCTCGTACTCTTCGAGGAGTCTCTGGCCGGCCTCTGAGTTAAGCAGAATGTCCGAGAACATGGGGTCAATTGCCTCAATGCTCTTGGAGATCTCTGTGTAGCTTGGTAGAACCTTTGAAAGAAAGGTATCCATGTAGATAACATCACCGTTTACCGTGGCCGCAACAGTGCTGTCGGGAGTGTTTTCTGTCTGACCAAGCAGTGGCAAGGAGATGGAAAGAATAAACAGGGCAAAGATTAGCAGTTTCTTCAATTTGTACCCTCCTTCGCTTTTTCCCAAAGACGATTCAACTCGTCAATCGTTAGACTTTCTATTTCTAAACCGTACTTCTGTATATGACTCTCCATTTCGCGAAAACGGTTCACAAATTTCTCAGTCGACTTTCTCAAAGCAGATTCCGGATCGACATCAACGAAACGCGAGAGATTAACTACAGTAAAGAGAAGATCGCCGATCTCTTCTTCAATCTCGTCTCTCATGCCAGACTTTATTGCAGAATCGACCTCGTGGAGCTCTTCATCTATCTTGTCACGTGGTCCATCGACTCTGGTCCAGTCAAATCCTACGGCCGCTGCGTTTTCCTGGACCCTTCTCGCAAGGCTCAAGGCTGGAAGTGCTTTGTTTATCTTTCCTATTGAGGAAACGACCTCGGTTCCATGTTTCTTCTCCTTAGCCTTTATCTCCTCCCACTGTCGATAGGAGTAGCCCGGAGACTTCGCGAAGACATGAGGATGCCTTCTTATGAGCTTATCGGTAAGAATCCTGACAACCTCTCCAATATCGAAGGCGGCTCTGTCATTGGCTACCTGAGCATGAAACACAACCTGCAGAAGAACATCTCCGAGTTCTTCTGACAGCTCCGCATCGTTACCGCTATCTATTGCATCAAGTACTTCGTAAGCCTCTTCTACCAAGTAGGGCTTCAAGCTCTCATGTGTTTGCAGCAGATCCCACTCGCAGCCTCCCGGAGAGCGTAGAGTCTTCATTGTCTCTATGAGTTTTATCCAGTCGTTCTTCAATTGCTCTTCATTCACTCCTGTGCCTCCCAGTTAATCCCGCTCTGAACAATCTGTTCTCCGCGATAAGATTATGCTTCAACCAGCCAGAGATTATTTCTGGGTTCGCCATTTCTCTGATCGGTCTGTAAGTCAATCTGTGCCAGGTGCTGGGCCCGTGCAGAGAGATCGCATCCAAATGCTTCTTCGTCCCGTATCCCTTATGATGATCGTAACCGTACTCGGGGTAGAGAACTGCCAGGTCTCTCATAAGCCCGTCTCTATAGACTTTTGCTACTATCGAGGCAGCGGCTATAGACATGCTTAACCTGTCTCCGCCGACAATACATTCTCCCCTGATATCTAAAGTAAGATGCTTACCGTCAACTAGCACGAATGAGGGTCTATACTGCAGCGCTTTCAGGGCCCTGTTCATCGCAAGTTTTGTCGCATTGAGAATATTTAGAAGATCAATCTCTTCGGGTGTCGAAAGACCGATTCCCACGCTCGCACTACCGACTATCTCTTCATATAGCTCTTCTCTCCGTCTCTCCGTCAGGGCCTTTGAATCATAGATCCCTACAATGGGTTTGTCAATGACAACGGCCGCTGCGACCACAGGACCTGCAAGCGGTCCCCTTCCGGCTTCGTCAAGACCTGCAACGGTCTTGAAGCTTCTCTTGAAATGAAGATCGAAACTGCTAAGCTCTTCGTAGTCTACTTCTGTCAACCTCATACGAAGATTATACAGCAGACTTCCCAAGGCTTCATGTATCGGATTTCTTTCGGTCGTCCAATCCGTTGAACGTTCCACAGATGTGTATGTGTCATAAAGAGTAGCGCGGGTGGTGATATAATCTCATGGAGAAGCCTGAGTAGTTATCAATTTGAGGTTTTGGAGGTGCGAAAATGCCCCAAAGTGAAGTGAAAAGAGAAGAAGCCGCAACTCTGGAAAAGGATTTTAGAGCCATTTCAACCAGACTCAGAAGAGAAGGCAGAAAAGTCCTCAGAGATTTCCCCATAACGCCTGCGCAGTTCGATGTCCTTCAGACGCTGTTCTTCCACGGAGAAAAGCGGATGAGTGACATAAGTCGCTGGCTTGGAATTACCAAGAGCACAACAACTGGACTGGTGAAGAGGCTGATCGATGCAGAATTCGTTGAGAGACGGCGTTCCCAGAAAGACAGGAGGTCATTCATTATAGACCTAACGGAATCCGGACACTCTCTGATCGAGAGAGTTATCTCAAGAAGAGTTGACTATCTTCAGTCAGTGATGACGGAAATCAGCCCTGAGCAGGTCGTGTTTTTCGAGAAAACTATAGCTCTCCTTCTTGAGGTTATGGATAGAAAGGAAGAAAAACAATAGTCACTCTCTGGAGGTAAATTATGAGAAGAAAGATTTTTATTCTGGCGGCTGCGGTTCTGCTTTTCACAGTTGTTATTGTTGCTGCGAGCAGGGTTAACATCTCGGCAGATAAGGTAGTGGGCTCTTTCCGAAAAGACGTCTATACGTTCATGGGGAATGTGTTTATCGATCGTGACGGCGAGATTTATGTCGAGACACAGCTTGCAACTGCAACAAAAGGAACATCTGACTGGCAGAGTTTCATAACCGAAGGCGAGACCTTTGTCAGATTCCAGACGGGCGAGGCGACTGCGACATCGCTTGACTATAATCTGGATCTGTCGACCGGTTTAATGACCGGCGATGTTCAGGCTATGATCTATGCCAAAGAAGAAGGCGAACAGAACATATACATATACAAGACAGACATTCTGAAGTTCGATCAGAAGAACGAGTACTATGAGGGATTTGCAAAGGAAACAGAAAACGCAACGCCCGAACTTATCTTCATAGATTATAAAGGCGATCTAAAGGTCGATACTCGTTACTTCGAGTACTTCGGTGATACCGGTATGCTGAATCTCAAAGGCGACGTATTTGTCGATGACTTCAAGAACAGCAGAAAGATCTGGGCGACCGAACTGATATATGATACTGAAGACGATTCGTTCGAAGGACTGAACGTAAGGATAGAACTGGTATTCTAAAGGTTTCCCGGACGCTATAGGAGGAGAAAGATGCTGGACGCAAAACTGATTCGCGAAAATCCTGAACTCGTAAGAAAGGCGCTTAAAGACAGACAGATGGGCACAGAGTTTCTTGAAGAGATAATCTCCCTGGACTCTCAGAGAAGAGAGGCTCTTCAGGTAGTTGAGCAGAGGAAGGCCGAAAGAAACAGCATCTCCTCCGAGATTGCCCGCGCCAAGGCGAGCAAAGACAACGAAAAGGCTCAGGCACTTATGGAAAGGGCAAAAGAGATCTCTTCGGAAGTGAAGGACCTGGATACCAGATCTTCGTCTATCGAAGAGGAACTGAAGAATAAACTACTGTACCTGCCCAATATCCCCTCTGACAAAACACCTTTTGGAAAGGGCGAGCACGATAACGTCGTTGTTAGAACCTGGGGCGAGCCGAAGAAACCGGTTTTCGAAGTGAAACCCCACTGGGATTACGGTCCAGAAACCGGACTGATAGATTTCGAAAGGGCGGCAAAGCTCTCGGGAGCTAGATTCGTTATTCTAAGGAGAGATCTAGCCAGGCTGGAGAGGGCCATCGCGAACTTCATGTTAGATCTCCATCACTCAAAGGGATATGAAGAAGTTGCCCTGCCATTCATGGTCAAGAGAGAGACTATGCAGGCCACAGGTCAACTTCCGAAGTTCGAAGAAGAGGCCTACAGGATAGAACCAGACGACATGTTCATGATACCTACGGCCGAAGTTCCTCTGGTGGCACAGCATATGGACGAGATTCTCGACGGCGACTTGCCTAAGAAGTACACGGCTTACAGCGCCTGTTTCAGGAGAGAGGCAGGTTCTTATGGAAAGGACGTACGTGGAATGATTCGCGTACACCAATTCGACAAGGTCGAACTTGTCTGGTTCACCCATCCAGACAGTTCGTACGAAGCGCTTGAGCAACTTACAGCCGATGCTGAAGACGTCTTGCAGAAACTTAAACTGCCTTACCGTGTTGTGGCACTGTGTACCGGAGACATAGGATTCGCATCCGCGAAGACATATGACCTGGAAGTGTGGCTACCTTCTTACGAAACGTATAGAGAAATATCTTCGTGCTCGAACGTCGAAGAATTCCAGCCTAGACGGGCAAATATAAGATTCAGAGACAGTGACAATAAACTGAAGTTCGTACATTGTCTTAACGGCTCTGGCCTTGCTGTCGGAAGAACGCTCGTCGCGATTGTGGAGAACTACCAGAGGGAAGACGGAAGAATCGACGTTCCCGAAGTCCTTGTCCCATATATGCGGCAGGAGGTAATTGGTTAGTTGCCCAACGCATTTTTCCTGAAGGTGTCAGGGGAAAAGGCGATTCTCGACAGCGCAGAGACTCATCACCTTAGAGTTATGCGTTCAAGAGAGGGCGATACCCTAACCGGTATAGATGGAATGGGTTTTATATACGCTTTCGTGCTGGAGAGAATCTCGAAGACCGAAGCTTCAGGTAGGATAATCAAAAGAGAGTTCATTCAGAGCGATCAAAGAGAGATAATAATAGCCGTGGCCTCGACTAAGTGGCCGCGGCTTCGCATTATACTTGAAAAGGCGACGGAACTTGGAGTCGATACTATCGAACTCTTCGAAAGCAAACGCTCTGTAGTGAAGCTCGAAGAGGAAAAGTTGACACGGCACGAGCAAGTCATAAGAGAGGCCTCAAAGCAGAGCGTAAATCCCTATCTTCCGGAAATAAGACTCGTGAAAAAGCCAGTTCTGGAAGACGCCTTCAATATCCTTCTGGACTTTGGCGGAACTAGCTTGAATAGCGTCTCGAAAACACTCGAACTGCAACGAAGAGTCCGGATCATAGTGGGCCCGGAGGGTGGGTTCTCGCCTGAAGAGATCAGAGAGTTCTCTTCAAAGAGCACGAAAGTCTCTCTGGGCAGAAGAACTCTCAGGGTTGAGACATCGATAATAGTGACGCTCGGGATAATAAACGCCTATACGGGAAGGATGTGAAAAACGTGATATTTACACTGACTCTCAATCCAGCTTTAGATAGGTTTCTATACGCAAACAGACTTGTGCAAGACGACACCGTTAGAATCAGACAGGTAAGAGACTATCCGGCGGGAAAGGGGATAGACGTTTCAAGGGCCATAAATGAGCTCGATGGGCATTCTGTGGCTATTTCGTTTCTGGGGGGCCACAACGGTAGAGAGATCGAAGAGATGCTCGATGAAGAGGGAGTAGTCTATGCTACCGTGAGAAGCGAATTTGAGACGAGAATGAATATACTCGTCGAGACCGATGAGGGACAGTATAGAATGAGTCTTCCCGGCCCTAGAATAAGCGAACGCGAAATCGAGAAGCTCTGCAAGACTGTGGACGTCCTTCTTCGCGAGGGCGATACGCTTCTTCTTTGCGGAAGCGTACCCGAAGGCGTCGATCCATCGATCTACAGAAAGATCTGTTCGAACATGAAGGAGAAGTCGGTAAGTGTCTATCTTGACTCTGACAAGGAGCCCTTTGCCGAAGGCGTGAAGGCTTCCCCTAAGGGAATAAAACCGAATACTCACGAACTCCAGAGGCTTCTCGGAAGGGAAGTCGAAGATCGAACCGAAGAAGCAGTAAGAGAAGTCGCATCGAAATACTCCGTAGAAGAAATACTGCTTACTATGGGAGCCAGAGGTGCGATGGCTCTCGTAAATGGCGAACTCTACACCGTGAGAGTACCGAAAGTGCCAGTAAAGAGTGCCGTAGGTGCCGGCGACTCCTTTCTCGGAGCTTACTGTATGCACAGAGAGAGTGGGGCCTCGGTTGAAGAATCTTTGAGAATGGCCGGGGCCGCGAGTTCAGCCGCCGTTATGACCCCCGGAACCGAACTGTGCCGAAAAGAAGACGTTCTGGAACTCCTGTCCAAAGTCGAAGTGACTCTCAGATAGCCAGAAACTTTGGTCTGCGATATCCAGAGTCTTTATGCAGTGGCTACATTGGACTTCTTGTTCAGGCTTTGAGGAGGATTCCGCTTGAGCGAAAAGATGGAGGAAATGCGATCTTTTTTCGATAAGAGAGCCGATACCTATGAGAGTCACATGAGGGAGAACGTACATGGTTCTCGCATGTACTATGAAGCAGTGGCCCATCTGATTCCAGATACTGGTTGTGTGAAGATACTTGATCTAGGCTGTGGAACTGGACTGGAACTCGATGAGATCTTCAAGGTCAATTCACAGGCGACCGTGACAGGAATAGATCTCTCTGAAAATATGCTTGAAGTTCTCAAAAGAAAGCATTTCGACAAGCTCGATAGACTAACCCTTATTCGTGGTTCCTACTTCGAGATTGACTTCCCGGCAGACAGCTTCGATATCGCCATCTCTGTACAGTCAATGCACCACTTCAACCGCAATCAGAAGTTGCTCTTGTACACAAAGATCTTGAACTGTCTCGTGACTGAAGGATTCTATATCGAAGCCGATTATGTCGTCGAAACCAAACTTGAGGAGAGAAAATCCAGAGAGAGTTACGAAAAATCGAAGGATTTGTCGAATGCCCCTGACGGGTTCTACCACTTTGATCTACCCTTCTGTATTGACAGCCAGGAGAAGATTCTCAAAGAATCTGGCTTTCACCGGGTTGAACATCACTCCAGATTCGGTAATACAAGCATCTTCGTCGCTCACAAAAACAGTGCTAGCTTATAGACTAATTTCGTAGCGGGAACGGTATTAAGACGGCTGTTTCCTGAAGAGAATAGGGGAAGATATTCTGAAGCGTTGCATAGTACGATAACATTCTGTTCTATACTTGAGTTAGTGCAGATGAATTCATTTCAGCACTTTCAAGGAGGTTCTTATGAGCAAGAAGCTTGTTTTGTACTACTCATACTTCGGTAATACCAGAAAGATCGCCGAAGCAATCGCGGAGAGTCTGGACGCGGACATCTGCGAAGTCAAGATCAAGAATGAGAAGAAGAACCAGGGACTACTGGGAAAGATATTCACTGAAATGAGAAAGGGGAGCAAAACCGAACTGGAACCCATAAGACTCGATTTAGATGCCTACGACACAGTCTTTCTTGGCTCACCAATCTGGGGAGGAGGTCCGGCTACTCCCATCGATATGATACTGAGAGACGGGACTGTTTCCGGGAAGAAGATAGCCTGGTTCTACTGTACCGGGGGCGAGAGTGATAACAAGAGTACTGAACGCATTATTGAAAAGGGAAAAGCGAAGATCAATAAGCATAACTCCTTTGTCTCTGCGGCCGGGTTCGCGAGGGTATTAAAAAGACCTGAACAGGCTCTGGAAATTGCAGTCGCATGGGCCAAAGAAGCGACAAGTCTGGGTTCAGAGTAGAAAGAGCTCTGCATATACCCTCTGAGAACGCTCTTCAATCACCTCATTGAAGTATCTTGCGCGGATACTCCTGGATTTATTATGGGATTGGCGCCCCTGCTTTCCAGCAACTGCACAATATCGGGTTTGTGAGATAGCGTGCAGCGATTTGAAGTTACTCCTCTATTCTCGGCTTACGCCGCTTAATTCCACCTCGCCAATACTATCAACAATGCTGATCTTTGTCCCCAACCGCTATGATTAACTGTTGACCGCGGGGTCTATGAGTGTGACTTTGCAGTGCTATTTACATTATTGGGCATTAGTTGTATTGCTCTTCAAAAGATGAGCAAGCGCGACGGCAGTTCCCAAAGGAAAGAGGTGTGTATCGTCTTCGAGATAGCCCGCCACTATCATGCCGCCAGAATCGACAATGTCTTTGGCTTCGATCTTTCGTTCAAGACTTTGAATAAGTAACTCCGCCGGAATGGCAATCAGAGCGCTAACCTCCTCCGGATCGAGGTCAAACGGGCAATCATCTGCTATTTCGGCCTCAAAACAGGCAATGAAGTATGTTTTATCCTCCAGCCTGTTTCTATGGAAATCGATCATTTTGTAGATCATCTTTGGCGCAAAGAGGGAAAACTTCAGAATGTCGATTATTTCTCCTTCTGAGGCTACCAAATAGGTCTTTGCCGAATGAACTATTCTTACATTTCTTCCTATCTCCTCGATCGCTTCACGTTGTACCGCATCGATGAAGCTCTCTCCGGCTTCGCAATGACCGCCAACTCCGGCGAAGAATCTTTCACCAGGTTTAGTGAGGTGTTTTCTTCCAGATACGTGAAAGAGGTACAGGTCTCGGTGCTTCAAAATCAATCCGGTACCTCTCTCCGAGTCGAAGGGAATATATTCGTTCAGATCCACCGCTAACTCTCCTCTTTCTAGAAGCGACCTTGTTAGAAGCTCTTTTAGTCTCTTCTGTTGAGAGAATACAATATTCTTCTAGTAGTCTTTTTCGGGAACCCTTCCTTTGGAGGGCTTCAAAGAGACATAGCATACGGTCGATAACAAAGGCATTGCTTTTGTATAATGAGCACGGCTATTATCCTTGGCTGGAAGGTCTTACTTCTAATGGTATCCACTAACCTGTGTCTCTTATCGACTCCGCTCGAGTTCTTCGAAGGTTATGTTTCCTATTGGATACCTCTCCCAGCCTTCGAAATCGAAGTGCCACCACTCTTCTTTGAGGGGTTGAAACCCAACGGTCGCCATAGTCTCTCTCAGGAGTTCCCGGTAGTATCTCTGGAGAGTTGATCCACCCGGGAAGTCGATATAGGATCTTTCAGAGAACTCGTCGTATCCGCCCCCAAAGTCTAAGAATTCCCCCGTCTCCAGAGAATAAAGAGACACGTCAACTGCACAGCCTCTGTTGTGCCTGGAACCCTTCTCTGGATCGGCGACGAATTCTTTCAACTCGTCGGGAGTCGCATCCCAGAACATCTTTGTCACATACCACGGCCTGTAGGCATCATGAACGACGAGACCTAATCCTCTTTCATTCAAGATTTCACTTGCCTTCACGAGTGCATATGCCGCCGGTCTTTGAAGGAAGGCCTTTTCTTCAGTGTACAGAGAGCTTCCCATGAAGTTGTCCTCTCTTGCATAGCGTATGTCAAGCTTGATTTTTGGGTCAAGCATCTCGATATCCACAAGATCCATAGGTAGCAATTCGCCAGCTTCTTCAGGTGGTCTCGCTTCAAGTGCTTGTGGCAGAAGTTCTTTCACTGGCCTTACCGGTGTGATTTTGAAAACATCTCCTCCTTCCGGTCCGTAAAACAGTCTTACGAAGACTTCTCGGTCGATCTTGCAACGTATTCCAAACCGCTCTTCATCTCTCTGGAAGACGGCCACCACGAAATTGAGAGGATTGGCTTCCAAGAGATAAGTATCGCTATGTATCTTGACACATTCTACTGGCATATAGTTTAATCCGTTGAAGCTTATCGTTCCTCGTGTGCTCTCAAAAAGGAACTCGAAGGAACCGTCGATCTCTCTGAAGAAGAAGTGAGACTCCGCGCCTTCATACCTGCCAAGAAGAAGCAACCAGTCGCCGGTTGCAGAAATCGCCAGTGCAGTCGCAACAATCAAGAGCAACAGTAAAGTCACCGTACGCTTCATATTTCACCTCATTTCTTTGTGTGGAGTCAAAAACATTAGCCATCGGGTTCACAGGCCTCTTCATAAATGTCATACCCTCTATCTGATTCTTCCAGTCTCGCTTTTACTATTCCAATGCAGGGAATCTCCACGAAACCTTCCGTTATAACAGGCTTAGAATCTGAATAAAAAACGATCTCATCAAATCGAAAGCCTTCCCCGGTCCTTCTAGCCCTGCTCTTCCCTGATATAACAACTGGAGTTCTATTGAATTCGGTGGCGAAGAAATGCTCGCTGAGTATGTATCGATCTTTCCACTTTATATTCAGCGGGTCAATTCCCTTGAGCGGGAATTCACCTAGCAGAGCTATTCTGTATCCTCCGGAATTCTCGAAACTGTTGAATTCCTCATCTATGAGCTTTCTATATCTGGAGACAGCGTTTTCTGACTTCTCTAGAATCTCCTCCGGGATCTCTGCAACATTGAATTCAGCTACTTTTATGCCGGCTAGATCTCTGAGGAAGTCATAGATGTATCTCTCTGAATTCATGTAGTCCTTCTGCCATTGACTGTCTAGTTTATCAAGAACGAAAGCCATACACATCCCCGGAGCATAGCAGCTGAGTCTGAGTTTTTCAAGGTTTGCTTCAAGCTCACCCATGTCTTTACTCTGCAAAGCAATCGAATAGGCCAGCGGCATTACCTCATAATCGCTATAGACCTTTGTCTCAACGTAAAGAGCCGTCCCTTCGATGCTTTCCTGTGCGAGTTCATAGTTCAAGGCATCGCCAGTAATCATGCGCCTGCGTTCTCTGAGACCTACAAAACTTGCCAGTCTCTCTCTAATATCCATTCTGGAACTCGAATACAGGGCTCTCAACAACTCACGCCTTTCGAGAAACCTTATAGCGGTGTTTTCCACAGTGAAAGGATATTCTAGAATCTGGAGCTCGTTGGCCCAGCGCCTTTCTCCTTTCAGCCTCTGATAGCCGTGATATGCTTCGTGAAAAATGAATGAAAGCAGTTTTCCGTAGGAGATAGATGACTCTAAGGTTGTCAGATACCATATGGCTACCTGTTGTCCTTCGAGCTCAATGGCTGTATTGCCATAGAATCTACTATCTCGTTTGCCTGTGAGAACACCATCCTGCTCTTTGAAACCATCAAGCACACCTGCATAACCTGTCAGAAAAACTCTTTCTTCATCATACAGAGCTATCGGTATTTTGGGAAAGTCATGCCAAAATTTCTTCCTGTAACTCTCATCACTCATCTCTTGCTGGAGTCTTTTCAGGGTAGAAATAGTGTTCTCATAATCTGTGTAATTCATGAGACGGCCTCCTCGGCTGGCTGCTTTGTGGACTCTAATCACTATTCTACAAAAAAAACATCCGCATAGAAAAGAATGGAGAGAGCTATACGATTACATATCCCGACATTCAGCAAACTGCCTTTCAGCTTCTTGAATCCTATATCAGCCTTCTACACTAATCAGATAGCCCCTGATCACTTCGAGTCTTTCTCGCATATCCGGGAATCTCTTGTACTCGTCATCAATCAGCGATAAATCGCTCAGATCGATCCACTTCACTTCGGAAATTGTGTAGTAGTTTTCGTCCACATCTTCCGGTTCCGATCCCGGAGATGGTTCTGAAGAACCGTCATAGACGAAATGGAACATTCTCGCCGAAGAGTACAGAATGTTACCGGGCAGCTCGATCTCTTCGATCATTCTCTGAGGTTCAATATCGAGTCTTGTTTCCTCGAGAATCTCTCTCTTCACCGCTTCTTCATCGGTCTCGCCCGCCAGTTTTCCTCCACCTGGAAGAGTCCATTCGTCCGGTCTGCCGTCCTTGCGGCTATGCTTTATGAGCAGTACCTTCATCCCGTCAGAGACAACACCCTCAAGCCTGTAAGATCTCTCAATTACTCTCTCGACAATTGCTCTCCTCGCGCCGGCAAGATCCCTGTCTCCAATCTCTTGTGCAATTACTGAGGAGAAGGAGGCCATTTTCTGAAGGGCGGTCCTCAACGAATCGAAATCCAGCCCCGCAAAGCATCCAGAAAGGTTCTCATACTCTTCTCTACTCAAGAACCTCTCCAGAAGCCTCGGTGAATAGAGATGGTCGGTTTGACCGTGTATAATCAAGAGCAATCTTGCCAGATAATTGAGATTCATGCTGTGGAGCGTGCTGGCCCTGAAAAGATCTCTTCTATTGAGAACGCCCCACTCCAGGATGATTCCATTTGCAAGTTCGTAGAAGTTCTCCTTGAACGCCACCTCTCTATCTATTGCGAGCGTGGTCTTGCAGAACTCCTCGATCTTTCTTCTGAACGCACCGGATTTGTCAACCAGAACTGTTTTCTCTATCTCCCCGGGAAGCACTACGCCCTTCCAGCTATCGAGAATGGAGATCTCACTCTCCGAATGGAAGTGAAATTCTCCCCTGACAAAGAATTCGGAAAAGACCGCGCTCTTAACGCCAAAAGAGTTGGTGAAATAGAACCACATCGGAGCCACGTCTCTAACCCACTCTTCGTCGTTGAAGCCTGCCAAATAATCATCTTTTATGAAGAAGTAGAACTCGATATCGGAAAACCTGTCAAAGTCATCTCTGGTAAATGATCCGTAAGAGACTATCGAGACGATTCTGTCGTCTGCTCTTGCGGCATTGACTATCCTGTTCAGAATCTGAAGGTTTTTGGGGTTCTCGTAAGGTTCATTTGCGCTTTTCTGCTGTATCTCCATTTGCCTCACCTCATTTTGCAGACCATCCGGCCGGAACTCTCCTCCAGTAGCCGAGGAGTGTTTCCAGATGCTTCAAGCACTTATGCATTTAGCTGTCCTTGTCATAGCTACTCTAACCGGTAGGTAGTTCCATCCAAAACATGATAATTATAAACTGGCAGGTATCTCTAATCATAAGCCTCAATGATTCGAGATTGACTGGAATCTCGAAGAGCGGAACGCAAATTGCTACGATTCTTCCGCTCTTCCTCTTATCCTTTAGCAATCTCGGTACTTGTTGAGGTTGCTGCCTATCGAGTCTTCTTAGTTCAACTGCTCAAGTTCTCGCATTCTACATATTCTTTCTGTTTTGCTTTTCAACTGGAGAATTAGTATACTTTGTAGTATAATACTTTACAGTATAATAAGAGGGGTGTTAACGATGTTTGTGGGTAGGAAAAGGGAACTGGCATATCTCGAGGAAAGATTCAACAGGGAAAGACCGGAACTATTAATTCTGTACGGTCGCAGAAGGATTGGAAAGACAGAGCTCACAAAGGAATTCTTGAGAGAGAAGCGAGGTATTTACTATCTTGCTGAGAAACTGCCGGAGCGGCTTCAGCTGAAGAAGCTTTCGGAAAAAGTCATAGATTTCTTTAGGGAAGAGATCATAAGCGAATTTACCGACTGGGAGATGCTATTCAAATACCTGGCTTCAAAGCGGGATCGATACGTTCTTGTGATAGACGAGTTTCCTTATATCATCGAAAGGGAACCGGAGCTTATCACGGTCTTTCAGAAGGGCTGGGATGAATATTTGTCAAAGTCAAGAGTACTTCTCATTCTTACGGGTTCAAGTATCTCAATCATGGAAAACAGTTTCCTGAACTACAAGAGCCCATTATATGGTAGGCGAACTGGGCAGGTGTTCTTGAATCAGTTCTCTTTTGGTGAGATTAACGATTTCTTCGAGAAGAAACTTGAATTTGATGATTTGCTCAAGATATGGGGTACCCTGGGAGGAGTTCCATTCTACCTGGAGCAGTTCGACGACAATCTTGATTACTATGGGAATGTAAAGGAGAAAATATTCGACCAAGGAGAGATTTTATTCGCTGAAGCCGAGTTCATTCTCAATGAAGAGCTGAGAGAACCCAGAAACTACTTTGCCATCTTGCGAGCAATCTCACTCGGAAAGAGAAAACTGGGAGAGATACTCAACGAAACGGGAATCGACAAGAGCAGTATCATGAAGTATATTTCAGTTCTCAACCTGCTAGGCATTGTCGAGAAGGAAGTTCCCGCTGGAGAAGATGCAATGAAGAGCAAGAAAGGGTTGTATAGAATAGCCGATAACTTCTTCAGATTCTACTTCCGCTATGTATTCTACTACAAGGATCTAATACTGACCGACCAGAAGGAAATGGCTCTGAAGATTTTGAGAGATACCGAAAGCCAGTTCTTCGCGCTCACTTATGAGGATTTAGCACGCAGCATGGCAAACTATTTCAGCCAATCACGTTACTTCGAAATCGGTCGCTGGTGGGACAGAAAAACTGAAATCGATCTGGTAGGTATAGATAAAGAGGAAAAACGAATTCTGTTTGGAGAAGTCAAGTGGAGTGGAAAAGCCGTTGGGACAGATATTCTGAGGAATCTACGAGAGAAAGGTAATCTTTCTCAATGGAGTAACTTTGAAAAGATACAGTACGTAATCTTCAGTAGATCGGGTTTCACAGAAGCCCTTATGAACGAGGCAAAATCCGATAGATCAATAATTCTTGTTCATGGCACCAAAAGAGTCGTCTAGCCTTCTCGCGATGGGCTTTTCTGCAGAACACTCTCACAGAGTCTACCGCATGATGTCCCTGACTTCGGTAATGGGAGGAGCACAGC
The DNA here is from genome assembly GCA_001603185.1 of Thermotogales bacterium Thermo_02. Classification (GTDB taxonomy): domain Bacteria; phylum Thermotogota; class Thermotogae; order Petrotogales; family Kosmotogaceae; genus Mesotoga. The sequence continues at coordinate 20,968 of LVBU01000072.1, forward strand.
GCATTCTGTTATTTGCTGTATAACAGTTTCATTGATGGCCTCGTATATTGAAGAGAATCCGGTTTGCTTCTCAGGTCCTGGTCAAAGAAGTCTGGTTTACGGGAGAAACTGCTAACCATTAGAAACATCGTCTTGTGCCAGTCTAGTCTTTCAGTCCCCGGTCTTCGCCTTTCTACTATTCAGCTCCGATAGATTCGCTCACAGACGCTTTGACGGCGATATCTACAGTTTGAAGCATACTCTCTGTTGAGGCAAAAGCGATTATCGATATACTCTACAGAACGGGGAGTGAGATTCACACTTTTCTTGCTTTCCTCATCTGTTCTCAAGGCTGCATCGATCTACAGAAAGGAGTATAATCTTACTTCAAGGGAGGGCTTACAATGTTATATCTTGATCTCATTCTCAGGCTTTTCAGCGCGCTGTTTGCCGGTGCGCTGATAGGAGTAACACGAGAGAGAATTCATAAACCGGCTGGCCTCAGGACACACGCTTTGATCTGCGTGGGCGCGGCTTTTATTACGGTGCTGTCGACAACAGCCTTTGTTACTCCAGAACATGGAGATCCCGGGCGGGTTGCCGCTCAGATAGTATCCGGTATCGGTTTCCTTGGCGCCGGCACGATATTGAAGAAGGGATTGTCGGTTAGGGGACTAACGACGGCGGCCACTCTCTGGGTTACCGCGGCTGTTGGAATGGGGTTTGGCGCGGGAGAGTATCTGTTGTCCGCTATCGTCACGGGCTTCGCGCTGGCCATAGTTCTCTTCCTGAAAAAAATCGAGCTCTTTATTGGAGGCAGCTCTCTACCAAGAGTGATAATAATCGCCGACAATTCGGAAGATCTCTTGAGTGATATTTCAAACTGGTTTCGTGATAACGTCATCGTTGTTGAATCGATCAATGTGGAAAGCGATGAAGATAATATAAGTGTCCTGGTCGAAATAAGCAAGAACGATGTGATAAAGGCCAAGCAGCTTATGGTGGGGCTTATAGAAATAAAAGGCGTTAGAAACGCTGAAGTACGGTAGAAATGTCTTCTTAATAACAGAGAAGAGAGGAGCCCCCTCTCTTCTCTGTTATTAGCTGACTCAAAACTTACGCCCTGGAAGAAATCTCTCCGTCTCTAGCCCTGTTTGCGGAGTCGATTATCGCATTCATGACTTCGAGTACATGGAGAGCCCTCTTTCCGCTTGCAATGGGTTCTCTATCAGCTTCGATCGCTTCGACCATCTCCGAAAGACCCAATCCCCTCGAATTGTCCGAATAGGGGAGGTTAAGCGGAATCTCCTTCCAGATGCTACTGCCCGCCTTTCTTATCAAAACGGGACCACCGAACGAATTCGGGTCCGGAACCGTCAACGTTCCCTTCGAACCGTATATCTCAATATAGGGTAAGTGCGTGTACCAGGTATCGAAGCTCATAATGATGTTCCCGGTCGCCCCATTTTCGAATTCAAAGATTGAATTGATATGTGTTAGGACCTCTACATTGAATTCCTTTCCAGCCTTTGGTCCACTGTGTATCTTTCGTGTCTTCTGTGGCATGGTTCCTATTCCGTTAACTGCCGTTATCGAACCTATAAGATAGGTCATGGCCGTCAAATAGTAAGGGCCCATATCCAGCAGAGGACCCCCACCCTTTTGATAGTAGAACTCTGGATCCGGATGCCAGCTCTCATGACCCGGACAAGTCATGAATCCTACGGCACCGATAATTTGACCGATTTCTTCGGCGTCCAGAATCTCCTTGCAGGTCTGTATGCCCGCGCCGAGTATGGTATCGGGAGCCGACCCAACAGTAAGGTTGCTCTTTGCTGCTATATCCATTACTGCTCTGGCCTCTTCATCAGTTATGCACAGAGGTTTTTCGCAGTAAACGTGTTTCCCCGAGAGAAGGGCCTTCTTGTTTATCTCATAATGGGCTTTCGGAGTTGTGATATTCAGTATTGCTTCGATTTCTCTACTGTTTAGCATCTCTTCAAGGGTCATGATTCTGGAGATTCCAAACTTCTCCGCCTTTTCAAGGGCCTTTTCATGTATCAGGTCGGAAATGGCCACCACCTCTGTGTTCTCGAAACGTTTGGTAAGGTTTTCGAGGTATATACTGCTTATGTTGCCGCACCCGATAACTCCTATTTTCAAGTCAGGTCACCTCGTTTTCTTTCTTTCTCGCCGCCCAGCTGAAGCCTCGCTTCATCGTCTCCGCGACTTCGGGAATACTGAAGATCTCAACATTGTGACCGAGCGAGTTATAGAAGACACGCCCCTTTCCCCAGCGCTTGGTCCATATTACGGGTACATCGACTTCTCCGTTGGTCGTATGTGGTCCTCTGGCTGGATCAGAGGAGAAGCGTGTCGTCGCCAGGACTTCTATCGCCGGATCAACGTGCATGTAATACTGCTCGCTCTTAAGCGTGAAGTCTTCGATATCTTCGACAATCGGACTCGACCCACGCCTGATATTCACGGTGTACTCGGTACCATCGTTCCCCGGATGGGCCACGAATTGACCCCCGGTAAGAAACTGCCACTCTGTGTTGTTTCTAAACGCATCGCACATTCCTCCGTGACAACCGGCGATCCCAAGACCATCTGATACGGCTCCCAGTACTGATCTGGTAGCATCGCCGCTTAGCTCGCCCATAGTCCACATCGGAATGAGAAGATCGATTCCCGAAAGTTCCTCGAAGCTTTCCATCACCGATAGATCATCAAATAGAGAACACTTCCAACCCTTATCCTCGAGCATCTTGCAAAATAGACGCGATATCTCTTCGGGTTGATGACCCTCCCAGCCTCCATATACTATCCAAGCTTTATTCAAAACCGAACACCTCCCTGAATCAAAGTCATGCCAGAAATCACTCTTTATGCTTTGTGGAACAATCCTATGCTACTACATAAAGAGAGGGGGGAGTTCCCCCTCTCCTGAAAGACTAGTAAGATTACTCTTTAGCTATGTAGGTATTGCACCATGTGTAATAGATTGACTGAGGATAGAGACCGTACTTGTTCGCTTCCTGACCGGGACCCTTGAGATAAGCGGCGACGAGTTTGTTTTCTAAAGCATGAACAAGATAGACTGCCGCGGCATCATCGACGATCAGTTGCTCTGCCTGAATATAGAGAGGCTCTCTCACTGCCCATTCCGAAAGACTATTCGCTTCTCTTACCAGCGCATCATATTCGGCATTGTTCCAGTTGTGTCTTCCTCCACTCTGGAAGATACTGAAGAAGTTGCTGGCATCTACGTAGTCGTACATGTAAGGAGAGAGGAAGAAGTTGTGTTCCCTGCTTGTTAGTCCGTCCATCCAGGTCTTCAACTCCATACCCTTGACGCCGATATCTATACCGAGTATCTTTTTGAACTGGGCCTGAAGGTATTCGGCCAGAGGCTTAACTATCGGCGCATGATAACCGCCTTCGATTCTGTACCAGAGATCTACCTTCGGGAAGCCCTTTCCGTCTGGATATCCGGCCTTCGCGAGGTATTCCTTCGCAAGAGTCGGATTGAAACCGGTCTGAGAAGCGATCTCTTCACTGTAGCCGGGGAAGCCGGGAGAACAGAGTGTCCGGGCCGGAACGGCGACGTCTTTCAGTATCGTAGAAGTTACTTCGTCTCGATTCACCGCGTAGAAGAGCGCCTTTCTCACGTTGGCATCGTTGAACGGAGGTTTCTCGTAATCGAATGCAAGATAGTAAACCTGGAACAATGCGTTAGGCCTCATTAGCTCAGGGAACCTTCTGCTTGCAAAGGCGAGCTGTCCGACATTCAGGGCCGTACCGTCTATATCGCCTGCCAGGAAGGCCGGGAACGCGACTTCGGGGTTGTCAAGAGACGGATACAGGATTATCCTCTCAAGCATTGGCTGCCACGGACCGATGTAGTGGGGGTTCTTCTCGAGAACGATCCTGTCACCCTTAACCCACTGAGTGACCATGAATGGTCCGCTGCACGGAAGCGTTTCTGCCTTTGTCGCATACTCGTCACCGTACTTGTCGACTGCGTGCTTTGGAACCGGGAACCAGAAGGCAGCGACACCGGGGAAGTAAGGCTTTGGATCGGTAGTCTCTACGGTTATCGTGATGTCGTCGACGGCCTTTACCCCGAACTCTGCAAGCGGTAGCTCACCGGATTCCACCGCTCCCCAGTTCTTGACACCGCCTGCCCAGCTCCAGTACCAGGCGAAGTCGTATCCCTGCGTGACGGCTCTTTCGAGTGCGAAGACATAGTCTTTCGCGGTAAGAGGAGTGCCGTCGGACCACTTCATTCCCGGTCTCAGTTTGAAGGTCCATGTCAGACCATCCTCAGATACAGACCAGCTTTCGGCGGCGACTGGATGGAGTTCGAAGTTGTTGTCGTAAGTCGAGATGGGCATCTGAATTACGTCAGGGTTTCCGGCCCTGTTGTAGACGGTCTTCATCCAATCCATGTAGGTACCGCCCTCCATGGTCGTGCCTCTCATTACCTGTTCCTTTGCAGCGTCCGCAGGCAGTGCGGCAATGGCTATCATACCTGCCAGAAGTACCAGAACGAGCATCAACACAAGTTTCTTCATAAGTTACACCTCCCATTCGGTTTTACCTCTCTCCCGTAGGAGCAGGTTTATTCAGTCTTTCGATTTCACCCTTATCCTGGGATCTATAAGCGTATAGAGAATATCCGTGATCATGTACGCAAACCCGACCATAAGAGTAAGCAATAGAATTAAAGCCATTTCCAGGGGATAGTCCCTCCTGAAGATACTGGTTACAAAATAATTCCCCAGCCCCGGCACCCTGAACATTTTCTCCACGAATATACTTCCCGTCGCTATTCCTATGAACATGGGGAAAAACACAGTTACCATCGGAATCGCGGCGTTCTTAAGCACGTGTTTCATTATGACCTTCCATTCGGAGAGACCCTTCGATCTCAGGACTACAACGAATTGCTTGTTTAGGGCATCGAGAACACTGGAACGGGTATATCTGGCGAAAATTGAAACCGGTACTATTGCGTAAGCGGCAATCGGCAAAATCCAGTTTCTGGGACTTCCCCAGCCGTTGGTCGGGAGCCACTTAAGCCAGATTGCAAAGACGAGCATGAGGACCAAACTTATGACATATACGGGAACGGTTATTCCCAGAGTCGATACAATCGAAGCGATATAGTCTATCCAGCTGTTTCTCTTCAGAGCGGCGGCGATTCCAAGCATGATTCCAATAGGAGTTCCGATAAGCATTCCGAGTCCTCCAAGTACAAGACTTGGCGGCCAAGCTCTTGCGAGCAACTCGGTGACCGTTTCTCCCGGACTCTGGTACGGGATCCCAAAATCGAAGCGTATCACTCCCCACATATACTTCAGATATTGCATATACAAAGGTCCATCCAGACCGTACTGCTGCATCAGTTTGGCCCTGGTCTCAGGTGAAAGCGGCATCTTGTCCTCATCGAAGGGTCCTCCGGGAATTGATCTCATCATCACGAAGATCACTATGGATACTATGAAAAAGGTTATCATCAGAGAACCTATACGTTTCAGGATATACAAAAGCATCTCGCTCAACTCCTTATAGCCTGTAGCAGGCAACGTGGTGACCGGGCCGAATCTCTCTTAAAGCCGGTTCTTCGAGACAGTCTTTGCCTGCTTCTTTGCACCTTGGATAAAACCTGCAACCGCCCTCGGGCGGTGTTACGGTAGAAAGCTCAGTCTCGGAGTAACGTCTCTTTCTTCGCCTTTCGGGATCTGGTACTGGAATCGCTTCAAGAAGGACTCTCGTGTAGGGGTGCAAGGGGTCTGCGAAGAGTTCTTCGGTAGAACACTTTTCGACGATCTTCCCCAGATACATGACGATGATCTCGTCACTAATGTGCTTGACCACGCTCAAATCGTGAGATATGAATATCAGCGACAGCCTTATTCTCTCCTTCAGTTCCTCGAGAAGATTTATAATCTGTGCCTTTACAGATACATCGAGCGCCGAAGTGGGCTCATCTGCCACGATCAACTCCGGATCCATCGCCAGCGCTCTGGCGACCGCAACTCTCTGCCTCATTCCACCGGAGAGTTCGTGGGGATACTTTATTCCGTACGCCGGGTCGAGTCCCACGGTCTGAAGAAGTTTCGCAGATTTTTCAAGTCTTTCGCTCTTCGAGTGAAGCCTGTATATATCGTATGGCTCGCTCACAATCTCGTTCAGCGTCATCATAGGATCGAGCGATGCGAAGGGATCCTGAAAGATGATCTGCATCTTTCTGCGGACTTCCTTCATCCCGTATTCTTCCAGACCGGTTATCTCTTTGCCTCTGTAGAGAATCCTTCCCCCGCTCGGTTCGACTAGTCTGAGAATCATCATTCCAGTAGTCGTCTTTCCACAGCCGGATTCACCTACTATGCCGAGCACTCGGTTCTCGTCCAGACTGAAGTCGATGCCGTCTACCGCCCTGACGTAGTGTATCTTCCTCTTCCAGATCGCTCCGCGTCTGCTGCTGAAGTACTTTTTCAGTCCCTCTACTCTCAATATCTCCATCACTGTAACCTCCAGCAACAGGCTTTGTGTGTAGGGCTCAGTACTTTCACCGGCGGGAAGTCCTTCATACACTGATCCATGACTATGGGACACCTTGGATTAAAAGGACAACCTTCAGGCGGGTTCATGGGATTGGGAGGATTTCCGGGTATGGCATAGAGTTTCTTTCCCTTTTCATCGTCCACTCCGGGAATGCTTTTCAGGAGTGCCCTGGTATATGGCTGGGCGGTATCCTTGAAGATTTCAAAGACGGTTCCGACTTCCAGGACTTTGCCGCCATACATAACAACGACTCTGTCGGTGGTCTCTGCTATGACGCCAAGGTCGTGCGTTATCATCACAAGAGACATTCCAAATTCTGCTTGAAGGTCCTTTATCAGCTGCAGTACCTGTGCCTGTATTGTTACGTCTAGAGCTGTGGTCGGCTCATCGGCAATCAGTATTCTCGGTCTGCATGAGAGTGCCATGGCGATCATCGCCCTCTGCCTCATTCCTCCCGACAATTCGTGAGGGTAGTTCTTCAGAGTGTTTTCCGGAGACGGGATTCGAACCTTTTCAAGCATCTCTCTAGCGATTCTGGTGGACTCTCTCTTGCTTAACCCCTGATGAAGCATTATTGTCTCATTAAGCTGCTGTCCTATTGTGAAGACCGGATCGAACGAAGTCATGGGCTCCTGAAAGATCATGCTGATCTCTTTTCCCCTTATGCTTCTCATATCTCTCGATCTGATCTTGCTGACATCTCTGCCTTCAAAGAGGAGTCTGTCGGCCCGCACCTCTCCGGGTGGCTCCTTTATCAGTCTCATTATCGCCAGGGAGGTCACGCTCTTTCCGGAACCAGACTCCCCGACAATCCCAAGACTCTCTCTATCGTTGACTTCAAGTGACGCGCCCCTTACCGCCCTTACACTGCCCTCTTTCAAGTGGAAGGTAACATGAAGATTGTCGACTCTCAAAAGGCTTTCGTTCATAAGCCTCACTTACCCTTCATTGTGGGATCGAGAGCATCTCGAAGCCCGTCGCCGAACAGAGAAGTCGAAAGAACGGTGATGGCCAGAAAGAGTGTTGGGAAGACTGCCAGATGCCAGTAGTAGAACATATAGTAGAGGCCGTCGCTGATCATCTGTCCCCAGCTGGGAGTAGGTGGATTGATCCCCACTCCAAGAAAACTCAAGCTCGCTTCCATCATCATCGCGCCGGGAATCGCCAGTACAAAGCCCACAATGATCGGCGATATACTGTTCTTCACGAGGTGCTTTCTCATAATATACATCGGGCTCGCTCCCAGAGCCTTTGAGGCGGCAACAAACTCTTTCTTCTTAAGAGACATTACCTGACCCCTCACCAGCCTGCAGACATTTACCCAGCCGAAGGCCGAAGAGATCAGTATGACATTCAAAACGCTCCCGCCGACAAGAGAGGCTATCAGTATTGCCACAAGAAGCGGGGGTATCACGGAGAATATCTCCACAACCCTCATGACAAACCAGTCGACTCTTCCACCTTTGAAGCCGGCGACCGCGCCAAGAGGCAGTCCTATAACGAGACTTATCAACGCTGACAATACTCCCACGCCCAGAGAGACTCTTGCGCCGTAGACTATCCTCGAATAGAGATCTCTTCCAACTGCATCGACGCCAAACCAATTCTGCCACGACGGGAAATCCAGTACTCTGGTTATGTAAGCCTGTTCGGCGTATCCGGTCTTGGTAACTAGCGGGGCAAAGACCGCCATAAAGATCAGTACCAAGAGGATTACTCCCGACACCAGAGCGGCTTTGTTGTCCAGGAATCGCAGCCACGCATAGTAGAGTGGTCCTCTAGATTTTTCGACGGCGAATTTTTCCATCTTTCACTACCTCCGGAGCGGAATACAACCTTCTAAGCCTTCCACGAAAAGAGAAAGGATCTTATCTCTCCAGCGTTCATCTCTATGTCCTCAAAATCGCTCCCCTCGAGTTTATTCTCGGCCATATCCGAAAGATAGATTGACTCAAAGTCACCTTCCAGATAGACCTTTTGGTCTTCTCCGGTTTTGAAGACACGGAGTAAAAAACTGCCATCTGAAGAGGGCTTCAGTGCTGAGAGAGAAACTCCCTCGATTCGTGATAGCATCGAGTGTCTGGCTTCAACGTCCATATTGTGGTGAATGGCCGCTGGCTTTAGCAGCGTTCGATTCTTGTTCCTGTAGAGTTCTGCGGTAGTCTTCCCGGTGATACAGAATGAATAACTGAGAGTATAAGTCCCGATGCACTGTCCTTCAGGCGTTTCGATATACGGCCCGGCCTCTCCCCTGCGGGTCTTCAAATTAGGTCTGCTCACCCAGCCGACGCTTCTGAGAAGCGTCAGGTAAAGACCGGTCTCTTTGCTTCTCCTGCAGACTTCGTACTCATGAATTCCTCTTGTAAGTATCTGCAGACCACGTTTTCCACCGAGATATACGAAACTCTCCATGGCGTATCTCGGTACATCGTCTTCGATCTGGTCCTCTCTATTTGTCAGAGATGTCGGATGTGAGACAAGCCCGAAGTAACCGTCGTTTATCACTTCATCACAGGGAAACGGGATGACCGAAAGCATTCTGAGTCTGTGATCCTTTGATCTGTTCTGCAAAACAAGTTTCACATCGATTTCCGGCCTGTCCCTGTAGAGAGTATAGGTAAACGTCGCTATGGATAAAGCAACTTTAGAACTCCTGCCCTCTCTAGACGACTCCGCCGGAATAGTCAGGGTCTTCTCAAGAGCAATCTCTCTGAGAAATCCGTAATCTCTGATTGATAATATCTTGCAAGGTTCTTGAAAGTGGATTGCCGAGTCTTTTTCTATGTAATCGAAATTGTATTCGTCTCCAACATCTGCTTCATCCTCCAGACCGTTCAGGTCTCTGTATTCTATTCCCGATTCCCGGTCGGTAAGATTAAACGAACCGTCTGAATTTAGCCTGAAGGAGTAGTAGTCGTTCTCATATTCGGTGACCGATAGTTCTTTCACGGCATCGACGGCTTCGGCTCTCTCGAGGCTGAAGGTCTCCAGAGAAAGCGGTTCAAGCTCTGTCTGAAATGTCAATAGATACGGCTGTCGTGTCCGATCATCTGCGAGCGTCTTGACGGACTGGAATCTGGCTATGCTCGATACCATCTTAAGGTAATCGTCTCCACCGATAGATGACAGCTCATCGTTTACTCTGAAATACCAGCGCCTGTCTTCTTCAAGAATAGAGGGTATAATCCGTCCGCTGGTATCTCTGACTATGTAAGAAGGACTATCGAGTTCAATCAGTACTCTGACAACGGTCTTTTCTTTGCTCTCGGACGGGCTGAATACGGTAAGACTCTCTTTTCCGTAATCACTTCCAATTGCCTGTACTATCTTCCTGAGAGAAGAGGCGACCGTCGAGACTCCATTCTCCAGAGAGGAGTAAAGCCTTACCAGAACATCCTGATGAACTCTGTCAACACTGCAGCCGCAGATGCTATCATGGGGCTGGCTCTTCAACAGCTGCTTCCAGCCATAATCTATTTCGTGCTGCGGCACCGGTACACCGAAACGACCGGCCATAACCGCCAACGGCTCCAGATAACGACTGTATAGCTGTTCGGCCTCCCAGTTCAAGAGCTTCAGGTATATTCTGGAAGACGTAACATCTTTCAAGACTACGTCTTTTGAGGGATCTCGCAGCTCTCCTGTCAGTGTCTCCAGGAAAGGGTTCTCCCTCAGAACGGCATGGAGGTAATCCTCGACTGTTGAGTGTACGATCTCAGATCCCAGCTCCCGGCTCCACTTCTCAAAGTTTGAAGGAAGCCCAAAGTCCGGGAGCTCATGATCTATGCCGTTCATCAGAAGGCAATTGTCGCTCGTCGCTCTGTCTTTGAAGAACTCTATCTCCCTTCTGAATTGCTCTTTGATCTCGTCTGTCTCTCGCCAGAAGTTCGCTACGTTGGCGTATCCGTGGATGAGATTAACTACCGGTATCTCTTCACCAGAGGGCGAACGCCACAGAAACTCAGACCTGTCAGTGAGATCACCCACTCCTCTCCATACAACGGCACCTTCCAGACCCAGTCCTTTCAGGATAGCCGGCATATAGGCGTTGTGACCGAACATGTCGGGAAGATAGCCGATATTCATTACTTTCACACCGAGTTTTCGGGCAGTCTCTTTTCCGTAGAGATAGTTTCTAATAAAGGCCTCTCCGGTCACGAGAAATTCGTCGGGCAGCATGTACCAGGGACCGACAGCAATCCTTTTCTGTCGGATTAGATCGACCAGCTCCTGCTCCTTTTCCGGCCTGAGTTCGAGATAGTCTTCCAGAATCACAGTCTGACCATCCAGCAGAAAGGAAACGAATTCCGGATGATCTCTCATCTTCTCTAGAAGCGAATCTACAAGCTCGAGAAGCCTGTGCCTGAAGTATTCAAAAGTCGCATACCATTCCCTGTCCCAGTGAGTATGAGTTACTACGTGTGCTTTCATAAATGCACCTCAGAAGATGAAAAGGGGAGGGGTACTCCCTCCCCTCAGAATCGTATTACTCTCTGTATGCCCACTTGAAGAAGATTGAACCGCTGGGTAGTCTCACCACATCGTGGATATCCTTCTGCATCGCGAATACTCTGGTGTAGTAGAACACCGGTATTACCGGCATCTCTTCCATGAGCACATCTTCCGCCATCCTGTATAGCGCTGCCATTCTGGCGACGTCGGTCGATCTCTCGGCTGCATCGATAAGTGCAACGTACTCGGGGTTGACCCACTGAGGATCGTTAGTTGCTATCCCAAACTTGAAGAGACCGAGGATAGAAGGGTAAAGAGTGTCGCAGGTGTTACCGGATCTTGCGATCTGATACTGACCCCTGCCCCTTTCATGAGCAAACACGTTGGTTTCCTTGTTTACGAGCCTTACGGTTATGCCTAGGTTTCTCCTCCACATGTCCTGTACCGCCTGAGCGACTGCGGCATGCATTTCACTGGTGTTGTAGAAGATTTCGAACACGGGGAAGCCCTGGCCTCCAGGGTAGCCGGCCTCTGCGAGCAGTCTCTGGGCCTCGGCGACGTCGCCTCTCGGGTCGAAATACGATTTCCCCATTCTGAAGTCTTCACCGTTTATTACTACGCCTTCGGGTGCGAAGCCGTATGCCGGGACCTGTCCGCCTCTCAATACTACGTCCGTTATAGCGACTCTATCGATGGCCAGAGAGAGCGCGTGACGGACGTTCTTGTCCCAGAGAACCTTTCTCACGGTTTCGTCGGCAGGTGTTCTCGGCTCTTTGAGGTCGGCCCATTCGTCACCGCCCATGTTTATGGAGTAGTAGTATGTGGCTACGAGAGGGACGATTAGGGCGTAACCGTCTTTAATGAGCTGTTCGGTGGCGAAGGCCGGAACTGTTTCGTTGACATCGATTTCGCCTGTCAAGAACGCTGCGTGTGCCGTGGTTGCCTCTTCAACGAATACGTATCTAAGTGTTGAGAGCTTAACGCTATCGGCATCGTAGTAGTTCGGATTCTTCTCGAATGTCATGTAGTCTTTCGCTCTCCACTCGACCATCTTGAAGGGACCGTTACCGATGAAAGTCCTGGGGTTAATCGTCCATCCCTCCGGATCTTTTTCGGCGATATCCTTTCTCACCGGATAGAACGAGACCCCGGCGAAGTTCTCGAGAGAGAACGGAGAAGCGTACTCGAGTCTGACTTCAAGCGTCTTGTCGTCTAGAGCCTTTACTCCGACTTCGTCGACCTTTGCTTCGCCTTTATTGTATTTCTCTGCATTCCTTAGAATGAACAGTCTCTCATTACTTGCAGATGCGAAGTCAGGATCGAGCTGGCTCTTCCATGCATACTCGAAATCGTGTGCGGTTACGGGCTTTCCGTCGGACCATTTGGCGTCTCTCAGATGGAAGATGATTCTTGTGCCGTTGTCCAACATATCCCAGCTTTCGGCTATACCTGGAACTGAAGCGCCGTTCATATCGGTCTTTAGAAGTCCTTCAAAGACCTGGTTTATCACCTGTCTTTGATTGAGTCCGGCCGAGCTCCTGGGATCATAGGCATTAGCTTCGGAAGCAAGGTTGTAGGTTATTTCCTGCTTGACGGCAAATGCGAAACTTCCAAGAAGAACCAGCGTTGCGACCAGGGCAACAAGTACTTTTCTTTTCAACATACGAACCCTCCTTTTGTTCTGATAGATCAGAACCGTTAGTTATTTCTTCGTTAAATAGCAGGCCACGAAGTGGCCGGGATCGATCTCTTCAAGTACGGGTGTTTCCTTACCGCAGATTTCCATCGCATACCTGCACCTGCTTCTGAACCTGCAACCGGGTGGTATGTCTATCGGGCTGGGAACGTCTCCCTGAAGAATGATTCTTTTCGATTGTCTGGCCTCCACAGGATCGGGAATTGGAACCGACGATAGAAGCGCCTGCGTATAAGGGTGTACTGATCTGTTGTAGAGCTCATTGCTCTCAGCAACTTCTACGATCTTTCCAAGATACATAACGGCTATTCTGTCTGAAATGTGTTTTACCATGGAGATGTCGTGGGCAATGAAGAGATAGGTGAGCCCAAAATCGTCCTGAAGTTCCTCAAGCATATTCACTACCTGGGCCTGAATCGAAACGTCGAGCGCTGAAATCGGCTCGTCACAGACGATGAACTCGGGTTCGACGGCCAGGGCCCGGGCGATACCTATTCTCTGCCGCTGCCCGCCGGAAAACTCGTGCGGGAATCTGTTCGCGTGTTCGGAATTCAACCCGACCTTTGAAAGGAGAAATGCCACTTTTTTCTGGACCTCCCGTTTCGTCAGGCTCTTGTCCATGCCTTCGCTTATGATCTCCTTGACCAGGAGTCTTGGATCGAGAGAGGCGTACGGATCCTGAAATATGATCTGCATTCTCTTTCTGTACGGAAGCATATCTTTTTGAGAAATCCGCGCTATGTTTTCTCCGGAGAAGAAGATCTCACCATCGGTAGGTTCATAGAGTCTCAATATCGTTCTTCCGACAGTGGTCTTACCGCAGCCCGATTCTCCAACCAGACCCACCGTCTCGCCCTTCATTATGGCCAGATCGACATCATCTACCGCTTGTAGATAACTGTGTTCCCTGCTGAACAGCCTCTTCTTCATAGTGAAGTACTTTTTCAAGTTCTTTATTTCAACTAACGCTTCACCCATAGTCAGTTACCACCCTTCCCGGTACTGCTCAGAGAGAGTTTCGGAGCCTTTTCGTGCATCAACCAGCAGGCGACCCGGTGGTCTCCTTCGAACTTAAATTCCGGTGGCATCTCCTTTTCACAAATACGCATGCTGTATTCGCATCTTGGAGTGAAGGGACAACCGACAGGGGGTTTTAGAAGATCTGGTGGCTGGCCTTCTATAGGGATAAGTTTCTCTTTGGACGACTTCTTTGGGTTCGGGACGCTCTTCAGCAGGCCCCAGGTGTAAGGGTGCTTTGGGTTGTGATAGACTTCTATCGCGGAGGCCGTCTCCACTATCTTTCCGCCATACATTACGTTTACCCGATCACAAATGCTTGCGACAACGCCCAAATCGTGAGTGATGAGGATTATGGAAGTGTCTAGTTCCTTCCTGATATTCTTCATTACTTCAAGTATCTGAGCCTGGATTGTGACGTCGAGCGCAGTGGTCGGCTCATCGGCGATCAGAAGCTTAGGATTGTTCACCAGAGCCATAGCGATCATCGCTCTCTGCCTCATACCTCCGGAAAACTCGTGAGGGTACTGCTTTATCCTCTTCTCGGGATAAGGCAGTCCGACTAACTTGAGCATATCTACGGCCTTCTTGGTGGCTTCGCTCTTGCTGATCTTCTTATGCCTTATCTGGTGCTCTATCATCTGATTTCCAATCGTATAGACCGGATTCAGAGAAGTCATGGGGTCCTGAAATATCATAGTCATTTCGTTACCGCGTATCTTCTGCATTCTTCTATCGGAAAGTCCGGCGAGTTTCTTGCCGTTGAAGATTATCTCCCCGGCCGTGACCTTTCCCACTTCGTCGAGTATTCCCATCACAGAGAGCATTGTGACACTCTTTCCACAACCAGATTCGCCGACAAATCCTACCGCTTCGCCCAATTCGACGTCAAAGGAGACGCCTCTCACTGCCTTTACCTCACCGGCGTAGGTGAAGAAGGATGTGTGCATATCTTTAACCTCAAGTACTTTGGTCATGAACTCACCTACTTCCTCATTTTGGGATCGAGGGCGTCTCTCAAGCCGTCACCCAAAAAGTTGAATCCGAGAATAGTTATACAGATCGCCAGAGCAGGCCAGAAGAGATTCATCGGAAAGATCATGAACATCTGCATGGCTTCCGAAACGAGAACTCCCCAGGAGGCCTGTGGAGCCGATACCCCCAAACCGATGAAACTCAGGAAGGCTTCGGCAAATATGGCGCCCGGGACTGCAAACGTAAGATTTACAATAATCGTCCCCATACTATTTGGCAGAAGATGTTTTGTGAGAATCTTTCTGTTGCTTACACCCAGTGCTCTGGCCGCCATTACAAACTCTTGATTCTTAAGCTTCATGACTTCGGCTCTCACCATTCTGGCCATTCCGATCCAGCTGGAGATACCCATGGCTATGATTATCGTCACAAGTCCAGGCCCCAGTACCACCATCAGCAGGATCAAGTAGAGCATTCCCGGAACGCCGCTCAGGATATCTGCTATCCTCATCAGAACGTTATCGACCCTTCCTCCGAAGTAACCGGCCACTCCTCCATAGATGACACCGATTATCAGGATAAGCAGAGTCGACGCATAAGCCACCGTCATGGAGATGCGTGCTCCGTAGAGAACTCTAGTGAGCAGGTCGCGCCCGAATTGATCCAGTCCAAGTATGTGTTCTCTGCTCGGTCTCTGATTCGCGCTGTATAGGTTCTGGCTGAAGTAATCGTACGGCGTCAGTAATGGAGCAAAAACCGCCAGAAATGTCATAAATATGACTATTGCCAGACCCAGCATCGCCAGTTTGTTTTTCTTCAGGCGCCGCCAGGCGTCCTGCCAGTAAGACATCGAAGGCCTCACTATTTCGTTTAGTCTCTTCTCGTCTTCGGGAATTCTCTGGAAAAGTTCTTCTCTTATCTCAACGGCTTCTCTCATCAATTCTCACCTCACTTACCGAGTTTTATTCTGGGATCCAAAACCGCGTAAAGCACGTCGGTAATTATGAAGGTGAAAACGATGATCGCGCTGTAGAAGACTGTTAGTCCCATGATCATCATGTAATCCCTGTTACCGATAGCAAGAACCATTTCCCTTCCCAGTCCAGGAATAGCGAAGATTCGTTCGATTATGAAGCTTCCGGTCAGCATACCGGCTATCAGAGGAGCGACATAGGTCACAATCGGAAGCATCGAGTTCTTCAGAGCATGCTTGTAGATTACCGAACTTCTGGGAAGCCCTTTGGCTTTCGCCGTCTTTATGTAGTCCTGCCTTATAACGTCGAGAAGACTCGATCTGGTCAATCTCGCAAGATAAGCTATCGGCCCGAATGAAAGCGCGACTGCAGGCATCACATAGTGTCTCCATGAGCGTAGTCCCATCGTTGGCAGCCAGCGCAGCCTAACCGCGAACAGGTATATGAGGAGAGTGGCGAGCACGAAACCGGGTATAGTGATTCCAATCGCAGTGAGTACACGCATGGTGTTGTCCTGCCACTTTCCCTGTTTAAGACCCGAGATGACGCCCCAGACTATTCCGAAAACAATACTGATAATGATTGCGACCGCTCCGAGTTTGGCAGAAGTTGGCAGACCCAGAGTGATTATCTGGGAGACTGTTCTCGGGTAGTATGTTGTAGACAGCCCCAGTTCTCCCTTCAGAAGATTTCCAAGATATATCAAGTACTGCTCCGACAGCGATTTGTCCAGACCGAATCGCTCCTGCATAACTCTCTTCCAGCCTGCACCTCTCGCCTCCAGAGTATCCTGATCGAATGGACCTCCTGGAACTGCGTGCATGAGGAAGAAAGTGATGGTTATTACGACTAAAAGGGTCAAAAGACCGAACAGAACTCTCTTAATTATGTACCTGAGCATTCATCATCCCACCTAGACTATATTTCCGATCGGAAACTGTAGAGCCCGCTCCCGATTTCAATAAGGATTTTGCCCTCTTTCTCTTCAAGAACTTTAATACCTCTGTCTGCCAGACTCCGCTCAGATTCGAGCACAGCTCCCTTTGGCTTTACAGGTATCTCGACTAGAGCGGTCGTTGAAACTGGAACTGAAAGGCAGAGAATCAGGTAACCGTAGAATCTCTCCCATGATATTGAAGCCGTGCCAAAAGGAGTCCTCACACCGGCACTCGCGAATCCAAGGTTTTTATATAGCGGAACGGAGAACCTTATCTTCTTCCAGCCCGGTTCAAGCGGGGCAAGTCCGCCGATGTTTTTGTAGAACCACGCATCGACACTTCCAAGCATTATATGATTGTGGGAGTTCATTGAAGATCCCGTAAGATACTCCCAGCGCTCCCAAAGTGTGGTAGCCCCCTGATTTATCATGTAACCCCAGCCGGGATAAGACTCCTGAGAGACCATTCTGTAGGCTATATCGGCCCTGCCGCCTTCGGAGAGGACTTCGAGAATATACTTGGTACCGACAATTCCGGTATCTACGTGGCAGTCCGTTCGCCTTACAATGTAATCTACAAGTCTTTCGAAAAGTCCCTTTCCGATCTCTTCGGGGACCATATCAAGCGCCAGTGGCAGAGCGTTCGATGTCTGTCCCAGCAGGGCGTTGTCGAGACTCTCGCGCGGACTCATTTTGGTAACTGCATAGTGGTCTTTCTTCAGAAACTCACGATTGAAGGCCTGTTTTACCTGGTTAGCCCTTTCTAAGTAGAGAAGACTATCTCCTTCAAGACCGATTACTCCGGCTATCTTAGAGAGGAGGAATGTATCGTGGTAGTAGTACCACGTAGAAGTGAGGGCTACCGGAGTTCTCTTGGGAAGTATCGACCCGGGCGGACACCAGTCACCGTACTTTCCGAACTCTATGATTCCGTTGTTGGAGAGCGTGGAAAGAAAATCGACGTACTTTTTCATGCCGGTATAGTGTCTGCACAGAAAGCTCCTGTCACCATAGAAGTTAAACAGATCCCAGGCGATCGTTATATACGCCGTCCCCCACGCCGGATCGGCCGGATATAGCTTGTAATAACCGGGAACGACATCTGGCAGAGCTCCGTCATCTCTCTGAGAGGCGGCTATGTCGTCAAGAAACTTCTCGTAGAAGGCCTTCATCGAGAAGTTGTACATCGACTCCTCTGCAGCGAGGTGGGCGTCTCCAAGCCATCCATGCCTTTCATCGCGCTGAGGGCAGTCAGTCGGGATACTCATAAGATTCGATTTCTGACCCCAGAGCACGCATTCGTGTACTCTATTTATCAGCTCGTTTTCACAGAAGAAATCCCCTGTCTTCTCTACCGAAGAATGAACGACTATGCCTGTAATACTCTCCAGAGTAGGAACACCGGGATAACCTGTGACTTCAGCATACCTGAATCCGTGGTACGTGAAAGTAGGTTCATAGAGCTCCGTTCCCTCACCTTTCAACACATAAGTGTCGGTCGCTTCGGCGTTTTCCATCGGGAGGGTATTTATCGAACCGTCTTTGTTGAGCAGTTCGGAAAACCTTAGCCGAACGCAAGAACCTCTCGGACCCCTCACCTTCAATCTGACCCAGCCGGTGAAGTTCTGGCCAAAGTCGAAGATGAACACTCCCGGTTCCTGCCTCTCCAAAGCGATGGGGGCGAGTTCCTCGATTACCTTTATTGGCTCCAGAGACTGGGATCTCAGTTCTGAACCCCTTCCGGGGACAGACGTTCCCCAGCCAGAGTCGTCGAATCCCGGTCTGTCCCATCCGAAAATCTCTTTCGTGGCATCGTAGGTCTCACCGTAGTAGATACCGTTCTCTCTTATAGGTCCACCCGAACACTTCCACGTTGTATCACTGCAAAGGTTCTCGACCCGTCCATCTGCATATTCGAGTCTCAGCTGGAAGATCGCTTCGGGTATGCCGTAGCCGTAACTGTCTATATGTCGCCCATTTCCAAGAATCATTCCCACCGCGTTCTCTTTGCCAAGATAATGTGTGACATCAAAGGTGGAGTACATAGCGTATTTCTCGTAGGCCGTCTGAGCTGGATCAAGTACCCTGTCTCCGACTTTCTCTCCGTTGATATGAAGCTCATAGTAACCTACTCCCGAAACATAGGCAGTCGCCCTGCTGATCTGATCCGAAGTGTTGAACTCTTTTCTCAGATAGATACCCATTGTATGAAGATGGCCTTCAATATACTCTCCCAGAATATAAGTTCCCTTCGTTCTGAAAAACTCCGGTTCTGAGGTAGTTATCCAGCGTGCCTGCCATTGCGTGGCGAGAAATCCGGTCGAAAAGGTTGAGAAGTCGCTAAAATCACTCCATACTCCCTTTTCATCGCGCCATCTGACCCTCCAGCCGTATAGAGAGTGTTCTTCAAGAATCTCTTCCGGACAGATCACGGAGGGAAAGTCTGTATCGACTTCGCCACTTTTCCAGACGGCGCTTTCTCTTGAATCTGCGAGATACCTGTAGATCTCTATTTCGCATCTAGACAAAGCAACATTCCTATCAGAAGAGTCTACCGACCAGCTCAGAACCGGTCTGGGATTGTCGATTCCTTCGGGACTCCTCAGAGAGTCGCATCTTAGATCTTCTGGCCTTCTTAGCATCTTTCACCTCAGAGTTTGAATTCTCTCGCCTCTGCGAGCATCGCCAGATAGTTCTCTACTGGAATATAGTTAGCCACGGTATTACCCGATCCGAGAGCGAACCTTCCGTCTCTTGCGCAGCGCTCGAGTACCTTTCTGACATACTTGTGAACGTCTTCGGCGTGCAGCCGCGCCAGTTTATCGATATCTATACCGCCCAGAGCGGCAATTGAAGGATACTTCATCTTGAACTCGGTAATCGGCATTATCTCGTCTTGAAAGGAGTGGAGTGCATCGATTCTCACATAATCTATAAGGTCGTCCATAACACTTTCCAGATTCCCGCAGGAATGGAGAATGAAGAGTTTACCGCAATCGTGAGCCAGTTCGCCGATCTCTTTGAGCCACGGGAAGAGATACTTTTTCAGCATCTTCGGACTTATCATCGTCGAAGTCTTGAAACCCATATCATCGGCGTGCATAATGCCCCCGACACTGTCATCTTCAATAAAAGCGGAGTAGAAGTCAAGGACCTTCTTTCCAAGAGCGCTGAACATGTCTTCCACAAGCGTCGGATCTTCAATCAGGTTGTTGAAAAGACCTTCATATCCCATCCATCTCTCCAGAACACTCTCGAAAAGCGTCGTGAAGAGTAGCAGCTTCATCCCGGGTTTAAGGTTAGCCTTATAGGAGTCGAAGGAAGCGCGTTCGACCTTTATGGCCTGCCAGTCTATTCTCTCCAGGTCTTCTCTAGTGCGGATTATTCCGGTCCCTTCTTCGGCCCAGTTTCTTCTTCCTCGAGAGAGAACGGCAGTGTCTTCTGCGGAGTGTTCGGCAAATTCAGGAACATTGAGAAACCTTGAGGAATAGACAACCGTTTCATATCCGAGAGAGTAGTAGAAATCAACTTCCTGTCGTACCAAAGCTCCGGGATCTTCTCTCCACTCTCTTCCAAGATGAGACACTGTGATCTCTTTCATCACTTCGATATCTACACCCAGCTCTATGAGGTGAACTCTTTCCGGTCTCTTCTCTCCCCTGATTACGGATCGAAAGACCTCGAAATCTGGTTCAGCCCGTGTACCAAATATGCCTCTCAACACCCACCTCGCGGATAATCCGAAAATAAATCATAAGATGATAATGATAACTCAATGATATATAATAGCATAATTATGATCAAATAATGA
>LVBU01000580.1 GCA_001603185.1 Thermotogales bacterium Thermo_02
GGATATTCCGCACAACATCCTCTCTCTGTTTTTTATAGATAAGAGAAGATTGTACGAGAGATTTGGCGAAGAGAGCCTGTCGATTCTCTCGGCGATAGCCTTTCACCATTACAGGGAAAGGACCGGCGACTATCTCTTGAAACCGTTACTCCTTCTCGAAACCGCGAGAGAACTGAAAGCCAATGCGATCGAGATCTCTGAAGCATTGAGGCTTTTCGACAAAGAGCTATGCCTGAACGGACTCCTCGCTCTGGACCATCAGATGGTCGATGGCATTATCGGCGGTTCGTCGCTGCTGGATATGGGTTTCCTGATCCCGCCGTACAAACTCAGCTTCTCGATACACAGGTTCAGCTCGAATCCCCTGAACCTGCGTAAAATGGTCAGGCTTGCAGGGTTTCTGAAGTATTCGGACCACCTCGCATCCTTTCTCGAAGATGAAGGCATAGGCGATTTCATTCCTTCAGAGGCTGAGGACAGGCGGGGAACTGTTCTCTCCGAGATGAAGATCAAGGGGATTCCTCAGAGCGGCATCTGGCAGCAGCAAAAGATGACTGACGGGAACGCGATACTCCTTGCCGGTGCGGGTAGCGGGAAGAGCTTCTACGCTCTCATCTGGTCGGGAGAGAGGCCGCTTATCTTCACTCTGCCACTGAGAGCAGCTGTAAACGCGATGTATTCGGAGGTATCCTCGCTCTTCGGAGAATCGGGAACCGGCCTCCTCCATTCGGACGCCGATCTGTGGATCGATGAGAGAAGCGACGAGCTGAGCGGTTTTACGCTCGACCTCGCGAGACAGCTCTCTCTGCCGAACATCGTGACCACCGGCGACCAGATCTTTCCTTCGGCTCTAAAGTTTCCCGGTTACGACAGAATCTACGCTGTCGCATCTAGGAGCTCCATAGTTATCGACGAGGTGCAGGCTTACAGCCCGACAGCTTCTGCGATCGTTGTGAAACTGATCGAAGACGTGGCGGCTATGGGCGGCAGGTTCTTGCTGATGACCGCTACGCTCCCGCCCCACATCTCCGAAGAGATCAACAGAAGATGCCCTGCCGATTCAAAGCCCGAGTTAATAGACATGTATCCCGAGCTCTTCTCCGGGGTCAGAAAGCACAGAGTCAGAGTCGAGGAATCAGCACTAGCCGAATCGACGCAGAGCATTCTTCAAAGGCTCAGGCGGGGCGAGAGGATTCTTGTGATCGCGAACACGGTGAAGAGGGCGCAAGAGGTCTATGCGAGTCTGCTGAAAGAGGCCGACGAGAATCTGAAAGAGAGCATAATGATTCTCCATTCCAGGTTCACAATGGCTCAGAGGAAGGAGCTCGAAGAAAAAGTCATGAAGCGATTCCCCAATAGCAAGACGGCCTCTCCGGGAGTGCTCGTATCTACACAGATAGTCGAGGCTTCGCTGGATATCTCCCTGGACTGTCTTTACACCGACATCTGCCCTATGGACAGCCTCATTCAGAGAATGGGGAGGGTTCTGAGATATATAAGGACGCCCTTCGAGTACTCGGGTGAGGAGAATATTGTGGTCTGCGTGAGCAAGCAAGATGGAGAGATCAAAAACGCCGAAGTCTATAACACCACCATCGTCGATCGGACTCTGAAGGCCCTTGAAGACAAGGCTTCCGATGAGTCTGCCGCAGGCGGCATCAACAGACCGCTGTCTGAGCTTGAGAAGAGAGAACTGGTAGATAGAGTCTTCTCAGACATAGAGGGAACAGACTATTACAAAGAGTTTTCCACGGCCCTCCAGATACTCGACAGCGGGTGGCTGTCCGAGAGGAAAAGCGATGCTAGGCGTATCTTCAGAGACATATCGCAGACTGCCGTAATTCCAGCCAATCTCGCGAAACAGGCCGTCGAAACAGCCGCAGAGCTTCAGGACGGCGAGATAACCTGGACTGAGTTCAAGAAGAGAGTGGTCGCAAGATTCGTTGTAAACGTCGGGCAGGGGTCGTTGTGGAAGAGAAAAACTGAGAAGTTCTCGGATCTGCTCGAGAATCAAGGCGTAAGTAGCAAGAGGCTTCTGCGATATGCCAGGAGCATCTATGTAGTTGAAGGACTGGAGTATGATAGCGAACTGGGATTGACCTAGAGATCTCGGTCTTTGACAATCGTGTCGACCCCCGATAGGCCCGAAACACCGGGAGATCGACAGAAGGGCTTTTTGTGAGTATCACAAGCTCTTTATACCTGTAATTGGTTTGTGAAAACAGGGCTCTATCTCCCAAAAAAGAGGGATCGACAGAATAATGGTTAAAAATCCTCTGTCTTCACTAATGACGGTACATAAAGCATTTTTATAAACAAAGGCCGTCACCATCTAACCATAAGGCTTTTACCCGATTCTCAATGAACGGGTATCGAATCAACCAATGAGGAATATAAACAAGTAGTCGAGAAGCTCTCCTGCCTCTCCTGCTATGTATCGAATCAACCAATGAGGAATATAAACGAATATGTTTCTGTTGCACCTGAACCGCCGTTCTGTATCGAATCAACCAATGAGGAATATAAACACTTTCGTGCTAGCACAATGGTATGATTTGAACAGTATCGAATCAACCAATGAGGAATATAAACTCCAGCTGACTAACCTCTCGTCTTCGTCTTGCTGGGTATCGAATCAACCAATGAGGAATATAAACGAATACCGGAGACTCATCGCAGCCAGGATAAACGACGGTATCGAATCAACCAATGAGGAATATAAACGCTAGAAGATATACC
>LVBU01000581.1 GCA_001603185.1 Thermotogales bacterium Thermo_02
AACTGCAGGAACAGTCTCAGAACTACGGCGATGGAGTAGAGGAAGTTCGATAGTAACAACATCTCACGCCTCTCCTTCGTCTTTTCTATCTCCGTAATCCCAGAGAAGCGACGAGCTCCCTTCACCTATTATACCAAGATGTCTATAAGCTTTGTCCGTAACCATACGACCCCTGTTAGTCCTTACCAGAAAACCCGTCTGCAAAAGAAAAGGCTCATAGACCTCGCTTATCGTTTCCGGTTCTATGCCCACGGAGGCGGCTATGGCCTTCAGTCCGGCAGGACCGCCTCTGTAGTTTTCTATAATCACTGTCAGGATCTTCTTGTCCATCGCATCCAGGCCGTCTTCATCTATCGACAGAAGTGTCATCGCCGATTCGACCGTGTCTATTGTTATCTCGCTACCGCCTTCGATTGTAACGATATCCCTGACTCTTCTCAGTAATCGATTGGCGATTCTCGGAGTACCCCTCGATCTTCTGGCGAGCAAAAGGGCGGCGTCCTCTACAATGGAGATTCCCAGAAGTAAAGACGATCTATGGATTATCTGCTTCAGGTCTTCATCCGGGTAGAACTCCATCTCAAGTATCATACCGAACCTGTTTCTCAAGGGCGCCCCGATCAATCCCGATCTGGTGGTCGCCCCTACTAGAGTAAAGGGATTCAGGTCCAGCCTTATCGAACGAGCGCTCGGACCCTTCCCAATCATTATGTCAAGTTGAAAGTCTTCCATCGCCGAATAGAGTATCTCCTCAACGTTTCTGTTGAGTCTGTGTATTTCGTCTATAAAGATAACGTCATTTCTCTCCAGACCGGTCAGAATAGCGGCGAGGTCTCCCTGTTTCTCTATGACTGGCCCGGAAGTTATGTATATATCCGATCCCAGCTCGTTAGCGATTATATGGGCCATCGTAGTCTTCCCAAGACCTGGAGGGCCGGCAAGCAGCACATGGTCCAGAGCCTCCTCTCTTACCTTGGCGGCTTCTATAGATATTCCCAGCCTCTTTCTCACACGAGACTGTCCTATATACTCCTTCAGAGTCCGAGGTCTGAGGCTTTTGTTGGTGCTGTCGTCTCTGACTTCATCCGGACTCAGGAAACGCTCTTCTCCCATCTAAACCTCCTACGGGTGAATCCTGTAAAGCGTCCTCGCAAAGGGAATTGCCTCCCTGATATGTTCAAGCCCGGAAATCCAGGCGACGACGCGTTCTATACCCATTCCGAAACCGCTGTGCGGAACGGTACCGTAGTCTCTCAGATCAAGATACCAGTCGTACGAAGCCACATCGAGACCGTATTCAGTTATTCGCTCTATTAGAAGATCCCTGTCATGGATTCTCTCGGAAGCGCCAATGATTTCACCGTATCCCTCAGGCGCCAGCATATCATCGCACAACACGACATCCGGTCTCTCGGGATCGGGTTGCATGTAGAAGGCCTTCATCATCCGGGGATATCTTTCGACTACTACGGGTTTCTCAAACTCGCTCGCGACGGCCGTCTCTTCGTCTGCGCCGATGTCTGCTCCCCAGTCCACATCGAAGCCCTTTTTCTTGAGCAGCTTTATGGCTTCATCATACGTTATTCTGGGAAATGGAGTCGATACCTTCTCGAGCTTGCTCGTGTCCCTGCCTATCGCGACGAGGTCTTCACCGGCCCTGTCCAAGGTCGTTTGAACAACATAAGATACCAGCTCTTCCTGCAGCCTTATATTGTCGTCATGGCCGTAATAAGCTACCTCTGCCTCGTTCATCCAGAACTCGATAAGATGCCTGCGCGTCTTGGACTTCTCGGCCCTGAAAGTCGGGCCCAGGTTGTAGACCTTACCGAGCGCGGAGGCGGCCGCTTCCAGATAAAGCTGGCCGGTCTGTGCAAGGTAAGCCTTCCCGTAGTCGAAGTAGTCGATCTCAAAAGTGTTTCCCGCACTCTCACCGATAGAACCGGTGAATATGGGCGTGTCTATCAAGACGAAGCCACGGTCATTATAGAATTCTCTCACGGCGCGTATTACTTCATGCCTTATCTTAAGGACATGGGTCTGTCTCTGGGTTCTCAGCCAGAGATGTCGGTGATCCATCAGAAAGTCTATCGAATGGTCCGGCTTGTTTATAGGGAAGTCCTTCACCGGAATCTGAACGACCTCCAGATCATCTACCATGAGCTCGACGCCACCGGGAGCACGTTCTTCCGAGCGTACCAGGCCCCTGACTACGAGGCTCGACTCCATCTTTAGAGAAGAGGCGTCTTCAAAGACTCTGTCCGATACCGTTGACTTCTCCACAATACCCTGAACAAAGCCACTACCGTCTCTCAGAAAGAGAAACTGTATCTTTCCGCTGGACCTCTTCCTTCTCAACCAGCCCCTGATCTCTATTCTTTCACCTATATGATCTCGCAATTTCGAAATATCGACGACCTTCATCGAACACCTCCAGAGAAGACTTTTCAGCTTCAATTATAACAAAAAACCCGGGGCTGAACCCCGGGCAGTCGCTATTTATTTGTTTTACAGATTATATGGTGCCGCTAGCCAACAGAGCCCAGATCGCTATTCCAAGACCGGCGAGCCCGCTGATCG
>LVBU01000582.1 GCA_001603185.1 Thermotogales bacterium Thermo_02
TTTTGCTTGTCGCCACCGACTGATGGATTACTTATAATATACCATGAATGTGCCTTATATCTCCATTGCTTAAGCTAGGGGCTTTACGGCACTTTTGGTAAAAAGGTCACGACGCCAGTGATATTATCTCCCGGGAGGTTGAGCTATATGCGTACTGAAGACATTCTCTTCATGATGATCTTGTTCGGCAGGGGAATCGCCAGTTCTGGAGGATCTGCAACAGATGTTGAGAGGTATATCGAGGAGATCGGAAGGAAGAACGGTTTCAAGACGGAGGTTGCTTCTACGCCCACGGTTATCCATATATCAATTGTCGAAGCAGACGGCAGAAGCTGGTCGAGAATTGAACGGATCAAGGTCGAAAGACCGAATTTCTATAAGATCATGGGCTATCGCAGGCTAATGAAAGACTATATGCACGATGAGAACTCGGGCGAAGACACAATCGAGCTTCTGAAGGAGCTCGAGAAGGGTCGTGAGCATTACTCGGTCTTTCTGAGATCTCTCTTCGCAGCTTTAGCTGCCTTTGCCTTCTCGATTGTCTTTGGAGGAAGTCTCGTTGAAGCTTCGCTTTCCATGTCAATAACTCTACCGGTATTTTTCAGTCTTGTGCAACTTCCTTCGAACCGTATGCTAATTGACTTTCTGGCCGGTTTTACAATAACCATTCTCGCCGTTTCCGCAGGTCATCTTTTCGACCTGAATTCGAGTAATATCATAGTCGGCTCAATAATGCCCTTCGTTCCGGGGATCCTCATAACCAATTCGGTACTCGAACTCGCAAACCGCAATCTTGTCTCCGGTTCATCAAAGCTTACCGAAGCGCTTCTGATACTCGCTTCGCTGGTTTTTGGGGCCTCGTCGGCTTACTTTGTTGTTGGAGGTGCACTGTGATCGTGAGGATACTGGCCTCATTTCTTGCAGGAACAGGCTTCGCTGTAGTCTTCAGTGTTCCGGCACGCATCATACCCTGGGCCTCCTCTATTGCTGCTCTCTCATGGTTTGTGTACGAGCTATCTTCGCTCTCGCTGGGACTTGCTCTCTCTGTTTTCCTTTCTTCACTGGTAGTAGGGATCTCGGCACGTGTCACCGCGAAAATCAAGAATTGGCCTTTACAGCCTCTGATAGTGGTAGGCATAGTTCCTCTAGTCCCTGGTGCTTCGGCTTTCTACGCAATGCAGAACTTCATGTTCGAAAACCTATTCGGAGCCTTCGAATTCAGCTATATGACTTTTTTCAGTGCATCGGGAATTGTTATTGGGTTAGTCGCCTCAACAAGCATCTACACGTTGCTAGAAAGAGCTATCTGGAATAAATGATGTAAATCAAGTACTATATTATATATAT
>LVBU01000073.1 GCA_001603185.1 Thermotogales bacterium Thermo_02
GAAGACGAGTATGCCTACATCGTAAATGGCAGGGTGGCTCCGGTAAATTACAAGGCTGCTGGTTACGATAACAAGGAAGCTCTTCTCAAGGCATATCTTCCGGGCACGTTGGCGCCAGTCCATTACGAAGGTGAGATCTACGGACTGCCTCTGGAGATTACCAACTGGTGTATACTCCTCAACAAGAAAGTCTTCAAAGATGCCGGCCTAGATCCGGAGGTCGACTACCCGAAGACCTGGGAAGAGATGGTAGAAGTCTCCGAAAAGCTAACCATCAGAGAGGGCCAGATCATCACGCGTAGAGGCTTCGACTTCAGGTATCCGTATTATCTGGTTGCTTTCATGCCAATGGTTGAGCAGCTTGGAGGAAAGCTTATAAGTGACGATGGCAAGAAGGCGATCATCAATGACGAAGCCTGGCTGAAGTTCCTCGATTACATGGCTGCATGGGGACCTAATGGACTGAACCTCGGCTCTCCTACATACAAGAACGCAAGAAGTCTCTTCAACAGGGATAACAATGACATTGGAATGTGCACGACCGGACTTTATCAACTCGCAAGAATAAAAGCCGACAATCCCGAATTCTATGAAAGCAAAGAATGGATGGTAGTTCCATTCCCGCAGTTCGAGAATGCAGTTAACTACGTTCCGGCTCATTACTACGGTCACTACTATATGGTCAATTCACAGAAACCAAAAGAGAACCAGGAGATGGCATGGAAGTTCATTTCGTATATGCTCAGCCACGCTGAAGAATACCTTGAAGAGGTCGCGATCATAATACCGACAAACGAGCTGCTAGAGTCTGAAACCTTCAAGAACTATCCGTACTCAGATGTCTTCATTTCTGATCTTGAGAAATCAACAGTTGTTTACTTCTCTGAATTCTCGGCAAAGGTTCAGTCTCTTATCAAGGAGGCAGTTGAATCGGTAATGCTCAGCAGAGTCTCTTCTGCCGATGCCCTCAACACCCTTCGAAGAAAGGTGCAAGAGGTTCTCGACGATCAATTCTAGCATTTGCAGTGCGCCCGCCTTTACGGCGGGCCTTTAATTCTTCTTTTCTCGAAAGGAGTGAGTCGCTCCCGTGAATCGCATACTCAACAGGGGAATCGAACACAAGAAGGCACGCTGGGGCTGGTTCTTCGTCTTGCCTTCTCTTGTTTTCTTCTCGATCTTCTCTTTTTACCCGATAATCAACGCTTTCTACACGAGCCTTTTCAGAAAGAGACTTCTTTCGTTGCGCCCACCCACATTCGTGGGTCTTGACAATTATGAGTACCTACTGAAGTCGCCAGACTTCTGGAACTCGATTAAGGCAACTTTTATATTCACTCTCGGTACGTTCATACCTATAGTTATATGCAGCCTTCTTCTTGCCGCCTTTATTATGTCCAGAAAACGCTTTCAGAAGCTCTTTCAAATGGCTTTCTACTCTCCGGCTGTTCTCTCATCAGTCGTCGCAGCCACCATCTGGCTTCTGATTTTTGACCCGAGGGGTCTGGCGAATCAAGGCATGAATTTCCTTCTTGGAACTGTGGGGACCGACTATAAATGGCTCGCATCGGCCAATATGGTGAGGTTCTCGACTATTCTGGTTTACTTCTGGAAGTATATAGGCTACTTCACGATAATTTATATCACCGGTCTGGCAAGCATTCCGCAGAGTCTGCACGAAGCTGCGAGAATAGACGGGGCTAACGGCTGGAAGGATTTCTGGTATATAACCATTCCTCTTCTGAAACCAACTACTGTCCTCGTGTCGATAATGTCTATGCTCCAGTGTTTGAAGACTTTCAGCACACAGTACCTCTTTACTCAATCTGGAGCCCCGCTGGAACCGATAAACGTCATAACTCTGAACATATACAATACTGCCATAAGAGACCATAACATCGGAAGGGCCAGCTCAATGAGCGTGATTCTCTTCGTCATAATGCTTTTCTTCACCTGGGTGCAGTTTAGAGCGAGTCGCTCCGGTGGAGAAGTCGATTATATGTGAGGTAGAAGTATGAAGCTAATCAGAGGACAATCATTATTTGTAGATATACTGATATGGGGCTTTCTTATAC
>LVBU01000074.1 GCA_001603185.1 Thermotogales bacterium Thermo_02
ATATAATACTTATCATGCTTGTCATAGGCTCAGGTCCTGTTCCATTGATAATAGCCTTCGCAATAACTGGCTGGATGGGTTCGGCACGTAATGTTCGAGGCCTGATTCTAAAGATAAAGGAAGAGGAGTTCGTTCTGGCCTCGCGAATACTGGGGGCTTCGCACGGGCGCATAATTTTCAATCATCTCGTCCCCAATACACTCGGGATAGTTGTTGTAAGCATGACTCTTGGAGTTCCCGCGGCGATATTCCAGGAAGCATACCTCAGCTTCATAGGTCTGGGTATCAAGCCACCCATTCCCAGCTGGGGGCAGCTTGCAAATTTAGGAACAGCGGTTTTCAGGATTTATCCGACACAGTTGCTGATACCGGCAATCATGATTTCTTTAACAATGCTTTCTTTCAACCTCTTCGGAGACGGACTGAGAGATGCGCTGGATCCGAAACTACGAAGCTGAATGGGAGATATTTGTCGTGACTGAGAAGATACTTGAAGTCAAAAATCTCGAATTTTCTTTCGATACTTATGCTGGAGAGGTACACGCCATTAGGGGTGTCTCATTTCATATAAACCAGAGTGAGTCCCTTGCTATTGTCGGTGAGTCGGGATGTGGAAAGAGCGTTACTGTTCAATCGATAATGAAACTTGCTCCGACTCCTCCCGGAAGGCTGAAAGGTGGAAGGATAGTTTATCGTGGCAGAGACATCACCAATTACGGCGACAGACAGATGGAAAAGCTGAGGGGAAAGGAAATGTCAATGATATTCCAGGACCCAATGACCAGCTTGAATCCAACGATGCGGATTGGCAGGCAGATATCCGAGGGAATAAAGAAACACGAGAAGATCTCGCCCGAAGAAGCACGCAAACGCAGTGTCAAATTGCTGAAGGAAGTGGGAATATCTGATCCAGATAGAAACATCATGCGCTACCCTCATATGTACTCTGGAGGAATGCGACAGCGGGTAATGATCGCCATCGCTCTCGCCTGCAATCCCAAGATCCTCTTTGCGGACGAACCGACCACATCTCTTGACGTCACTACTCAGGCTCAGATCCTCGAGCTTATGAACCATCTTAAGCGAGAATTCGATATGGCCATCGTTCTCATTACACACAACCTGGGAATTGTCGCGAGATTCGCAGAAAGGATATCTGTAATGTACGCCGGGAAAATCGTGGAAACTGGAAAGACCCAAGACATTTTCTATGACCCACGTCATCCTTACACGTGGGGACTGTTAAACAGCGTTCCCGCAGTAGGAAAAAAGAGAACAGAGCAGCTTCCTACGATAAAGGGAACACCTCCCGATCTCTTCATGCCTCCCAAAGGCTGCGGCTTCTATGATCGCTGCGAGTATCGAATGAAGGTATGCAAAGAGAACGATCCTCCCTCAACGGAGATAGAAGGAGGCCATTTCGCTTCCTGCTGGCTGCTCGACCAAAGGGCACCCAGTATAGAACCGTATTTTGTGAAGAGGCACTCCAAAGAGAACTTCGGCAAGGATGTGATCTAACATGCCGCAGAAAATTCTTGAGGTGAAAAACCTGAAGAAGTATTTCCAGATATCGAAGGGACAGGTTCTCAAGGCTGTTGACGATATTAGCTTTTCCATAGATCGAGGAAAGATTCTTGGCATGGTGGGAGAATCCGGGTGCGGAAAGACCACTGTAGGCAGGACAATCGTTCATTTGTACAAACCAGACGAGGGAGAGGTTCTTTTTAACGGAATCAACGTCCACGAGCTAAACAACAAGAAGTATCGGCAAGTGACGAAAAAAATGCAGATGATCTTCCAGGACCCTTATGCATCTCTTGACCCTAGAAAGACCGTGAGCGCGATAGTCGGAGAGGGTATCGACATTCACAAACTTTGTCGAACCAAGACCGAACGGATGGAAAAGATCTACGAGACGCTAGAAATGGTCGGTCTAAATAGAGAACACGCAAACCGCTTCCCACACGAATTCAGCGGCGGTCAACGTCAACGCATAGGAATCGCCCGCGCCCTCGCCGTTGGACCTGAGTTTCTCGTCTGTGACGAGGCGATCTCTGCACTCGATGTTTCTATACAAGCCCAGATTATCAATCTCCTTATAGATCTCCAGAAGAGACTCAATCTAACCTATCTTTTCATAGCCCACGATTTGAGTATTATCAGGTATATCTCCGACGATACTGTAGTGATGTACCTGGGTACTCTTGTCGAGAAGGCCGAGACCGAAGAGCTTTTCGAAAACCCGCTGCATCCATATACAATTGGTCTTCTGGAGGCTGTGCCGATAGCCGATCCCGACTATGAAAAAAGCCACAAGCACGATCTCCTTTCGGGAGAGGTGCCAAGCCCAATAAATCCTACTCCTGGTTGTCGTTTTTCATCCCGGTGCAAGTTCGCAAAAGGGATATGCAATAAGGAGACACCTTTCTTGAAGGCTACTGGTAAGGGGCACATGGTGGCCTGTCATATGGTTCATAGTGAGGAATGGTAGAACCGAGGTAGGGGGTAGCAGGTTCGTGTAGGAAGAGCAGAAGAACTCGGTTTCCGTTGGCCGCTCGCCGCTTGCGAAGATACGCTGAACGCTAGAAAGAGCGAAGAATCAGTTGAATGATGCAAGTTACCAGAATAGCGGGTTGCAGGTAGGAAATTGGAAAGAGCAAAGGATCAGCTACGAAGGAACACAGATCATTGATCTCATCCTCTCGGCGAGCGCAGCGAATTCTCGACAAAGTTCTTTCTCGACCGCTCTTATCGAAAGAACGAGAAGCCGAATCAAGTTCAGCATGAAGGCATTTGACGTCTCTTAACTCTAGAAACTGCAACTTGGAACAGGCAACTTGCAACTGCTCTTTCGAAGGACGGCGTTCATTGTCTAGGATGAAGGACTAAGGTCGGCTCTCATTTGGGAGTGATGGATTGTAAGGTTTTGTGACAAAGAATTCCGGAAGTGAGGCACATAAAGGTGTTGATTCCTACCTATAGCCACTTACGCCTCACCTCTGGTCTGGGAGGTCTACAGTGATAGAAGAAGATAGTCTCAAAAGAGTAATCAGGAAAGCTCTTTCCTCAGGGGGAGATTTCGCGGAAATCTTTATTGAAGACAAAGATGAATTGAATATAAAGTGCTCGGGAGGTACGATCAGCGGAATTACTACAGTTCGCATCAGAGGGGCAGGCATTTACTTGCTTTGTGGACTTAAGAGCGTCTATGTGTTTACAAATGATCTGTCATTAACGGGTCTTGTGAGTTGTGCCGAGAGAGCCTCTGAACTCCTGAATGAAAGTGCGGGAGACTTAGTCGGTGATACCAATTTCTCTTTGCAAAAGGCGACAAATCCGAACAGATTCGAGATCATTCCTTCCTCGGTAGGCCATGAGGAGAAAATCAGAGTAATACGTGAGACTGAGCGAGCTGCACGAAGTGCAGGAGGAAAGTTGCGGCAATTGAATGTAGACTACTTCGACACCGATCAGAAAGTATTGATATTCAACAGTGAAGGTCTGCATTCCGAAGACAGAAGAATAGCGAGCCGCTTGCGACTGCAAGCTACAGTCGAGGTTGGAAGTCATTCAAAATACGAATGGGGCGACTTCACTCGTCCTCAAGGTTTCGAAGCATTTCGCACGAAAAACGACTACACATCGTTTGCCAAGGATTTTATTGTGGACATGGAGGAAGATCTTAAGTCCTCACCGGTGAAATCTTGCGCGGTCCCGGTGATTTTTGAGGCCGGTCCATGCGGTACTTTCTGGCACGAGACTTGCGGTCATCAGCTGGAAGCATCAGCAGTTTCAAGAAACGCTAGCGATTTCGCAGGTAAAGTTGGACAGGTCGTTGCTTCGGAAAAGGTTACACTGATCGATGACGGAACGATACCGGGTCTATACGGCTCGACTGCAATTGACGACGAAGGATTCCCCACACAGAAGAACATTCTCATAGAAAACGGTGTGCTGAAAGGTTACCTGTGTGACAGGCTTTGCGGGAGAAGATTAGGAATCCCATCTACGGGAAGTGGAAGAAGGCAGGGATACTCCTATGCTCCCGCACCACGAATGAACAATACCTATCTAGATCATGGGAAAGACGACGATGATGAGATTATTCGATCTGTTGATGAAGGTCTCTTTGTGAAAAGACTCGGAGGCGGAACGGGCGGCAGAGAGTTCTCTATTGCCGTCAGCGAAGGGTACTGGATAAAGGATGGCAAGATATCTCACAGGCTCAGGAGCGGTTTTGTCCTCAACGGAAGAGGAATTGACATGATAAAGAAGGTAGATATGGTGGGAAGCGATCTCAAGACAGATAGCGGAGGTTTCTGCGGAGCAGACTCCGGACTGTGCCCTGTTACAAGCTTTCAACCGAGAATGAGAATTTCACTAATGTCCGTAGGCGGGGAGGGGTGATCCGAATGAGTTTTCTTGAAGGATATCGTAGAGTATTGAAAAACCTTCCGGTAAGCTACTCCGAGGCTGAAGTCAATGTGGAACGAAGAGGTAGCACCGTCATAAAGCACGCTAACGGAGAGATGATCGAAACACGTTCTTCTGAAACAGCCGAAATCTTTGTGCGTGTCGTGGATGAGAAGACAGGCTATGCATACACACAGGACCTAGATGAAGAACCGAACTATGTTTTGCTGAGGGCGCTCAACAACTCACAGTTTGTCGAACGACTGAAGAATGACAGGCTAAATGGATATTCGGTCAGCAGAAAAGTTTCGGACAGCTCCAGAAATAGCGATCTTGACATCCCTTCGATGAAGGCAGCTGCCAAAAAACTTGAAGAGACAGTGAGATTGGTTGACAGTAATATATCCAGCATAGCGGTCGAAATCTGCGCGGAGAAACAGCGAAGAAATGTTGTTAATTCATATGGTCTGGATGTTGAATCGTCCATGGATCTATATAGTGTCACTGCGACTGTAATGGCTGAAAGGAATGGAGAGCAGTATGATGCATCCTATTATGAAAGCACTTCAAGGCTTGAAGATATTGATCTGGAAAAGTTCAAGGAGAGAATTTCAGCGAGCTTGAATCACCAGTATGATGCAGGAGAAATGCAGACGGGTTTGTATACGGTGTTGCTTGACAGTACAGTAGTAACAAACATCATGATGACTGCCTGGCAGCTGTTTAGCGGTCTGAAGTATGGCGATGGGTCCTCTGCTCTCTCCGGGAAGCTTGGGCAAGCGCTCGGATCGTCTTGCTTTTCGGTTACCGACTCACCCTCGCATGAACTGACAGGGTATCATTATGAATTCGATTGCGAAGGAACACCTTCAAGGGAAGAACGTTTGGTAGATGGCGGCAGGCTTGTAGGACTCATGCATAACATCGCAAGCGCCAATAGATTGCACACTTCTTCAACAGGTAATGCGGGAAGATACGCACTGCTTAGTGGATCGATCCCAACAGATATCATAATTACTCCCAAAATAGTACATGTGGAGCCAGGCAGTAAATCGGTTGCCTCTCTGCTCGAAGAAATGGGCGAAGGAGTCTACATTACTCATTCATATGACGTATTTCACTCCATAAACATTGGCTCGGGCGGATTCTCTATCCCTTGCAGGGGAACAGTCATACGTAACGGCTGTGAGGATTGCAACGTCACCGGTTTGACGATGAGCGGGAGATTGACCGATCTATTCTCAAGGGTAAGGGCTGCGGGAAACGACCTGTATATCGAGGAATTTCTCCGCAAGAGCTATTGTGTAGGAGCCCCCAGCCTGTTGATTGAGAAGTTGCAGATCAATGGAAAATGATATCATATGAAACTGAAACGACACACTTATAAGGTCAATCACTGACATAAGTCCCGGTTTTGATAGTAAGAAAGGGTGTGAGTCAAAACGTATGGAGAAGAAAGAAGCCTTGAACTTTCTTGACAGACTGGCAAGAGGAATATCTGAAATGTTTGGAAGCAACTGCGAGACACTTGTGCATGACATGAGCGTTCCAAAGCACCCCATAGTGCTTATCTATAATGGACACGTCACTAACAGAAAAACCGGTTCGACCGAAGACGTATACGGAGACCTGGCTAAGTACAAGTCATCATATCTGGAAGGAGACTTCATAAACCATCTCGCCGTATATAAATCTGGCAAGTTCATAAAGTCGACGACCTTTCATCTGAAGGGTGAGGATTATCATTATGCGCTGGGAATAAACTATGACTTTACATACATGAGAGAGTTTTCCAATGTACTAGATAACTTCATGAAGGTTGAATCGGATTTGCAGTCTGCAATAAGCGAAGCGGGAGAGAACAAACTTTCTTCAATTTTCGACAGCTGCCTAGAAGCGATTGGAAAACCTGTCGAAAGGATGAACAAGTCAGATCGACTGAGACTGATAAGTCTTCTCAAGAGAGAAAAGGCCTTCGAATTCTCCAAAGCAGTTCCCTATGTCTCAAACAGGCTCAATCTATCTAGATATACTATAT
>LVBU01000005.1 GCA_001603185.1 Thermotogales bacterium Thermo_02
CAAGAACATGATTGCCATAAAGGTTAGATTTCCAAGCATAACCAGAATATGCCATAGCTCATGGTGTGCGAGCTTACCGGGAAATGGATTGGGTTTTTCTGTTATGAAGATTGCTGCACCGACTGTGTAGAAGATCCCACCCAGCAAGAGTAGCAGTATCGCTACAAGGCCAAGAGCAGAGTATACATGCCAGACCAGAGCCAGCGAAAGCCAGCCCATAGATAGATAGCCACTCATGGAGAGCCATAGAGGCATCTTAGTAAAAAAGACAGATTT
The DNA here is from genome assembly GCA_001603185.1 of Thermotogales bacterium Thermo_02. Taxonomy (GTDB): domain Bacteria; phylum Thermotogota; class Thermotogae; order Petrotogales; family Kosmotogaceae; genus Mesotoga. Next base: position 277 of record LVBU01000005.1, read on the forward strand.
CAGAACGATGTTGAGAATGGCCAGACCCCAGATTACTCCGAATATTGACCAGCCGAGTCCGCCTCCAACAACGACCAGACAGAAGGGCGTGTAAGTTCCCGCTATAAGAAGGTATATCGCGCTGTGATCTAGAATTCCAAAGACCCTGAAGTACCTCTTAAACCAGAGAAAGAAGTGCAGGATACTGCTCAAGGTCATCGATACGAACACCGTTGTACCGTAAATGGAAAAGCTTACAAGATGAAGCCACTTTCGCTCAATAGCTGAGAAGACTATGAGTAGTACAAGGCCTGCAACCGCGATTGCGGCAGCTACCAGGTGGCTGATTGCGTTGAATCCTTCATTTGCGTTCCTGCTTGAGATCATTGAATCTAGCTCTCTACTGGTTGTATTCAAGGCTAATCCTTCCGTAGAAAAGGGTATTTGTTAGCCTATTATACCCCAGGTGGTTAACATATCTCTCTTCCTGGTGTATCTTCTAGAAGGTTGTGGCAACTCGTGAACATTATGACACCCTGAGATAATTCAATACTGTATTGAATGAAAACGACAAGCAACAACCAGCTGACGGGAGGTTTGGATAACATGATATATGAGGGAATAGACGAGATCATAAGACTTTGTGACAGGGACTCGTATGAGAAAGTGGCCTCTAGGCTCGCGACTTCGGATCCGTGGATAACTCTGGGAATGTCGTTCGAAGATTGTATGGAAGCGCTTGTAGGTGATACGAAGGAGTTCTATGCCGCGATGGTAAAGGGCAAAACAGCAGGGATTATAGTTATCGAGATGGGTGGCGCCTTCAAGGGGTATGTTCAGATTCTCTTTGTCGATGAAGCTTACAGGGGTTCAGGAATTGGCAGCCAGCTCCTAGCATTTGCCCAGGAAAGAGTCTTCGAAGAAACAACGAATCTCTTTCTCTGCGTTTCGGACTTCAACAAAAACGCTTATGACTTCTATCTGAAAGCGGGCTTCGAAAGAGTCGGTGTTCTGAGAGACTATCTGGTCAAGGGAAGGTCGGAGATTTTGCTCAGAAAGAGCGTGGGGCCGCTACTGACTTTCAGAAGAAGCAAAGTATAGACTGTAGCAATCTGTAACCTAGTCTCGCGGAAAACTTTCCAGAGGAAACGCGATCGTACCGTTGACAGTGGATACAGTAATGTGGCATAATATTCGCAAATGATTTGCGCAAACAAATGGCAATCGGAGGTGTTCTTTTGAAGAAGCTAACTCCTCTCAGAAAGAGTGTTATAGAGATAATAGAAGGCTCGTCATCTCCTCTAAATGCCGAGAATATCTACAATGAGCTTGAAGATAAACCGGATATTTCAAATGTGTACAGGAGCCTCACCTTTCTTGAGAACGAAGGTTTGGTCAGGTCGGTATCGTTTGAGTGTGATACCAGATTCTACTTTTCAACCAAAAGGGAACCCGTCCACTTCATCCACTGTAAGAAGTGTCACAAAACGGAATCCTTTTATGAGTGTATTGCAGGAGATATTGAAGAGCGGATAAAATTCAGGCACGATTTCACAATTACCGATCACGTCTTCTACTTCATAGGTATTTGTGGAGAGTGCAGAAAAGAAATGGCAAGAAAGATTGAGGAGGGAAACGTATGAAGAAGAACGCTGCGTTAACTGTGATCTATATACTATTTTTGGTAGCAATTTCCTTTGCTTCTTTGAAGGTTATGGCAACTATCAATCCTTACTATCTTGTGCTGAAAGAGATCGCCGGTGAGAGAGCTGAGGTAAGTCTTTTAATTGGTCCAGGTCAAAATCCTCACATTTATTCTCCAACTATTTCCGACGTGAGGAGGATGAACGAAGCCGATCTTATAATCGCAAACGGTCTTGATCTAGAATCTTTCATGAGTAGCGCTTTCAAAGATCTGGAGAATCGTGGAAAGACTGTCCTGTTTGCTGGAACCCTTCTTCCTGCTACCATGCTTGGCGAGGATGATCACGACAATCATGAAAATCATGACGAACTCCCTGCGGGAGATACCGACGATGATCATCACCATTCCATAAATCCCCATGTATGGCTTGATCCGCTGTTTCTAAGTGACTATATTATTCCCGGAATCGTTGAAACCCTGAAGGAAATGGACCCGGAGAATGGTTACTACTATTCTGATAGAGCTGCTGATCTCTCTTACAGGCTTAGATTGTTTTATGCAGAAGCGGGAAGATATCTCGATCAGTTTCGTGGAAGCATTGTTATAGTCTCCCATCCTAGCTTCTCGTACTTCTTCGATAGATTCGGCATAACGCTTGAGCCTGTGCTGCAAGGGATTGGAGACGAACCGTCGATTCAGGATATGAAGCGACTGATAGATTTCGTCAAATCGGAGAATGTTATCGGAATCTTCGCCGAATACCAGCAATCGAAGAGACCTATAGATATTCTCATAAGAGAAACCTCAGTAAGGAACGGCAATCTCGATGGACTTGGGATTTCTCGAGTCGATACTGTCGAGCATTTCGAATGGAATCTGGAGGAGATGAAGAGGGTCTTTGGAAGAGAATAATGTTCTCGAAATTGAAGATCTGAATTACAGGATCGGATCTAGCTGGATATTGAAGGGGATTTCATTCCAGACCGCAAGAGGAGAGTTTGCAGGGATCATTGGCCCCAATGGTGCCGGCAAAACAACGCTGATCAGAGCTATCGTTGGCGAGCTTGAGGGATACAGCGGTCATATCGAAGTTACCGACAGAATCGGTTATCTTTCTCAGAATCCCGACAGGAATAGAGACTTCCCCATAAGTGTACTAGAAGTAGCTTCAATGGGCCTGTACAGAGATAGAGGTCTTCTAAGACGTCTTACAAAAGAGGATTGGAAGCGGCTTGAAGAGCTTTTGGAAACGGTTGGAATTGCCGATCTAAAGAACAGACGCGCTGGAGGCCTTTCCGGAGGGGAGTATCAGCGACTGATGCTCGCCCGTGCTCTCGCTTCCAATCCAGAGCTCCTTATACTTGACGAACCTGAAGCCGGAGTAGACGAGATGGGTAAGGCTTCTTTTTATCGATTGCTGGAGCAATTAAAAAACGACAAGAACATGGGAATTCTTATGATAAGTCACGATATTGGAATGGTTTTCGAAGCCTGTGATACTGTGATGTGCATCAACAAGACATTACACTGCCACACATCGGCCGACAAGATCTCTCCCGAAGATCTGAAGGTGGCCTTTTCCAGTGACCTGGATCTCTTTATAAGATCTAGAGACCACTTTGAGAGGGAGCACCACATATGATAGGCGACTTCATAGCAGATGTTATAAACTATGGGTTTCTTAGAAATGCGATCTTTGCCGCAATTCTTGTCAGTATCCTTACAGGGCTCTTCTCCAGTGTTGTCGTGTTGAGAAAGATTGAATTCATAGGAGATGGCGCAGCTCACGCGACTTTTGGCGGAATAGCCTTTGGATTGCTCTTGGGTATCAACTATCTGCTCATGGCAAGTATTACCGCAATAGTCTTTGCGGTCGCAATAAGCTATTTCACGAGAAAGAAGAAACTGTCTGAAAGCAGCGTAATAGGAATGCTCTTACCCCTTTCGATGTCACTCGGGGTAATTGCCCTCTCCTTCATCAGGGGATACTCTCCGGATGTAATGGGGCTTCTCTTTGGAAACATACTCATGGTAACCTCACTGGATATATGGACGCTTGTCTTTGCTAACGCAGGTGCTTTAGTCTTCTTCAGCGTTCTTTACAGGGAGTTGCTCTATTACTCCTATGACGAGAGAATGGCAAGGCACTATGGGGTTCCGGTGGGTTTTGTTCACTACGGAACGTTGATTGGCATAAGCCTGAGCGTCGTGAGTTCGGTGAAGATTGCTGGCATAATTCTGGTAACGGCCTTTCTGATAATACCCGCAGTCGCTGCCAGGCTTCTGGCAAATTCCTTCAGGGGAATGATACTAATTTCAATAAGTTTTGGAATAATCGCCAGTGTTTTTGGCATGTATAGCTCTTATGTTCTGAATATGCCTCCCGGTCCCGTGATAGTCGTTATACTCTTCTGCGAGTTCCTCGCATCGCTTTTGTTACGGCGACTTTTCGTTTCCCAAGAGTGAACGAGAAGACTCGATGCAGATAGTTGAGATAAGTCCAGATTCGCAGCGCCTATAACAGAAGTGTGTTAAAGTATTTTTGAACGCGTTAGCGAGTTAGGAAAAAATGTGATCTGTTAGGCAGAGAGCGACCGGCAATGGACTTTCCTCGCAAAGAAGGTGGCAATTCATGAAAGTAACAGTTCTTTGCAACGACGTGGCACTAGACGGAATGGGAGCGGAGCACGGTCTCTCATTATTGCTTGAAACTCACGGCAAAACGCTTCTCTTCGATACGGGATCTACGAATGTCACGGTCGACAACGCCCGAAGGCTAGGCATAGATATTTCAAGGATCGATTGTGTGATAATCAGTCACGGGCATTACGATCATCTAGGGGGTCTGAAGAGTGTTCTGCAGAAAACTGGAAAGAAGCAGGTATTGATCGGAAAGGGAGCTTTGAAAAGTAAGTACAGCGGAATAGATTTGGGTAGCCCTGAAGAAAACTTGAGCGATTATGAAGCGCTTGGTGCCGATTTTGAAGTGGTATCTTCTAACCGCGAAATGGCAGAAGGAATACTGCTACTCACCGCAGCCCCGTTTGGTACCAGTGAGAGGCCGCAGGAGAAGTTCGTCGTCGTTGAAAACGGCAAGAGAGAGAGAGATCTGTTCGGTGACGAGTTGAGTATGCTCGTTATTGAAGACTGCAGGGGAACCTTAGTCACCGGTTGCTCACACCGTGGGATAGGCAATATTGTCCGACAGGCTTCAGAGCACTGTGCTGTGAAGAACGTAATCGGGGGACTTCATCTGCACCACAAACGCAGTGAAGAACTTCGGAACATCTGCGACTATCTTTCTCAGTTCGGTATCGACAGCTATAATATTGGTCACTGTACGGGTGATAATGCTATAGGCTTTTTCAAGGCAGGTGTTAAGGCAACGGTATCCGAACTTAGAGCAGGAGACAGTTTCGAAATCCGTTAATAACCCATGGGAGTTGCGAAAAGCGATATTCATCCAAAGTCAATGAGATATTTCGGGAGGCAATCATGCAACTAACATTTCTGGGCACGGCAGCTTATGAGGGCTTTCCAAATCCCTTCTGTGATGGTGGTAACTGTAGGGAGACGAGGCAGGATTTCCCTGATTACTCGAGACTGACTTCAGCTGTTCTGGTTGATGATGACCTTCTAATTGATTTCGGTCCCAACATAATGGCCGGGGCTCATAAGTCCCGAGTCAGCCTCTTCAATGTCAAAACGCTTCTCATAACGCACTCTCACTCGGATCATCTCTATCCACCGAACTTCGGTTTCCGTAAGAAACCGTATAACGCCTCTTATGAAAGCCTACCTGTAATGACGGTACTTTCTAACTCGACAGTACTGGATAAGATCACGGCTACGAACTACTTCGATCCCGCGAAAGTGCTTACAAGAGAGGCACTTCCCTTCGAAAAGATAGAGTCGAATGGTTACGAGATCACGCCGCTACCGGCTGTCCACAAGGTCGAGGAGGGCGAACAGTGCCTCATTTATTTAATTGAGAAGAATGGTAGATCCTTCCTTTATGCTTCCGATACCGGCCCTCTTGAAGCATCTACGCTTGAAAGACTTTCAAGCCGTATCCGCAAGCCTCTGAACTTCATAGCTCTGGATGCAACGATGGGGTTCGTTGAGGTAAACGAATTTCCCTTCCATCACAGTTCTGCCGAGGTAATCGAAACAATATGCAGGATGCGAAGCCTGGGAATACTCAATACAGAAACTAAGGTCTTTGCTCACCATTTTTCTCACTCCTCAAACCACCCGCATCGAAAACTCGAGGAGCTTTATAGCGAACACGGTATTGGTGTAACCTTCGACGGCTTGAAGATCTCGGTGTAGCAATTAGA
>LVBU01000583.1 GCA_001603185.1 Thermotogales bacterium Thermo_02
GGCTCATTCCTTGCCACCTCCAACACCTAAAAACCCAAAAGAAAAGAATATAAACACAATTATTATACCAAAAACGATTCCAACGGCAAAATGCCATCCGAAAATTGCTTGTAAAAGAATCGATAAACCTACAAGAACAGAGATGGTCGAACCGAGAAGAACAATAGATGCCGATACGTCTTTTAGAACCCTGACTCTTTCATCATAGTAAGGGTGAAGAATATCTGCAATCTTCTCGACGACTGTATTCACACCTTCGAGAATTATTACCATGAAAGTGCAGAACAGAAGCCATAGATAGTCATTTTTCTCAAGTTTCAATACAGCACCGAGTATCAGTATTGCCGAGCCCATAGCCAGCTGGATCTTGAAGTTCCGCTCTTTCAGGAGATACCCGATGCCGCTGGTAGCGTGCTGTAAGCTTGTGAGAAACTTTCTCATTCAAATCCCCGGCCAACAGAATCGACTCTTTCACTTCTTAGATTGTAAGATCTCTCTATAAGCGAATAACCGAAGTCTATAGCCAGGGAGTTCATTTCAACATACTTCGCCTTTATGTGCTTGGTCATAGCGGTCTTCAGAGCCTGCGTCGATACGAAGTTCCCCGCTCTAGCTATAAGCCCGAGTCCGACCATATTTGCCGGAAGTGCCGTACCGAATTTCTCTTCTGTCAATTCCGTAACCGGTTTTTTGACTATCTTTCTTGTCATTCTCGCTCCCTCTTTAGGAATCGATTTGACTTGAGTCGAATCGACCAGAAGAATTCCATTCATGTGCAGCAGGGGAACGTGAGCGTTTACCGCAACTTGATGCATGGAGTATATCAGTTCGAACGTGTGAGCCTTTGGATAGTCGATAGGCTCAGTATTGAAGAGAACATCACAATATGAAAGCCCACCTCTCACCTGAGCACCATAGGATTGTGTCTGTACAACCCAGCTTCCCTGGCTTAGAAGCGCTTCGGCGAGGATTATTCCCATCAGAACATTACCCTGCCCGCCGATACCAGAGATTCTCACGGAATGGGGTTGTTGGAATCTTTGCCTCATTCTGCATCGCCCCTTTCAGCAGCCAAGACTCTCTCGCGGACTCTCTCATATCTTTCGGTATAAGTCTCAGAACTCACATTGATAAACTCACCGACTACTATCTTTCCTTCGAGTTCTTCTGGACTCATGGTCTTTGCTTTACTGATTTGAACTGTGCTGGTTTTGAAATAATTCAACATATCCTGGGGCTTTGAGAGACTGTTGTATCTCCCATAATAGGTGTGACAGTTGGTGATTATCTCGACTATAGACATTCCGCGGTGCTTCAGAGCGTTTCTTATCATCTGGACTGCCTGGGCATAATGGAATACGGTCGAACGGGCAACGTAGGTGGCTCCCGCTGCCGATGCTATATTTACCAGATCGAAAGAGTTTTCGACGTTGCCGTAAGGAGATGTCGAGGCGACCTTATCGAAGGGGGTTGTTGGAGAATACTGACCGCCGGTCATACCATATATATTGTTATTGAAGACTATAGCGGTCATATCCATGTTTCTTCTA
>LVBU01000584.1 GCA_001603185.1 Thermotogales bacterium Thermo_02
CCCTAAACACTTGACGCTTGAGGAACAGGCTTTCTTCGGTATCGGTTATTACCACCAACGCCAGGAATTCTTCAAAAAGAATGTTAAAGAAGATGTTGCAACCATCAACAGTGAGGAGGTTCATCATGAGCAAGATCAATAGCAGATACGATTTTGTTTTCCTTTTCGATGTACAGGACGGGAACCCAAATGGCGATCCGGATGCAGGAAATCTTCCCAGGATCGATGCGGAGACGGGCATGGGGCTAGTAACAGACGTTTGTTTGAAAAGAAAAGTCAGGAATCTTGTTCAGATTACCAGGAAGGGTATAGATGGTTTCGATATTTTCATCAAGGAAAAAGGAATCTTGAACCAGTTTATTGATGAAGCTCATGAACAAGATGAAGTCAAAAATAAGGAGAAGGGAGAGAAAACGGAAGCTGCCAGGAAATGGATGTCTAGAAAATACTATGACATTAGAACTTTTGGTGCCGTTATGAGCACTGGAAAGAACGCTGGCCAGGTCCGCGGCCCAGTTCAAATGACCTTTGCCCGTTCTGTTGAACCGATTGTTGCTCTAGAACACAGTATCACCCGTATGGCTGTAGCTACAGAAGCAGAAGCAGAAAAACAGAGCGGCGACAATCGGACCATGGGTCGCAAGTTTACGGTCCCCTATGGGCTTTACAGATCACATGGATTTGTCTCGGCGCATCTTGCCGACCAGACAGGCTTCTCCCAGGAAGATCTCGATTTATTCTGGGAAGCCCTACAAAATATGTTTGAACACGACAGATCAGCAGCCCGGGGGTTGATGAGCACCCGTGGAGTGATTGTTTTCGAACACGATACAGCACTAGGCAACAAATCTGCCCAAGAATTATTTGCTCGGGTAACCTGTGAACGAACAACTGGGGGGCCTGCTCGTAGTTTTTCCGATTACCGGATATTGCTGGACGGGCAACCAGTAAAAGAAACCTTCAAAGTAATAAAGGTCTCCGGCTGATAGTAGGGGCAAAAAATGTACAAAGAAGACGAACTTCTGCCCATTTCAGCCCTACAGCACCTGTCTTTCTGCAAACGTCAGTGTGCGCTGATTCACATTGAGCAGGCGTGGGCAGAAAACCGATACACGGCAGAAGGTCGCCTTCTTCACGAAAAGGCCCACGACGGTAAGACCGAGATGCGGGAGGGAGTGAGAATAACGCGCTCCCTCCCCTTGCGGTCCTTGACGCTTGGCCTTTCCGGTATTGCCGATATTGTGGAATTTCACCAGGAAGAACCGGGGCAAGGTATCAAACTGCCAGGGGTAAAGGGAACCTGGCGCCCTTTTCCAGTTGAATACAAGCGAGGTCGCCAGAAGACGGGTTCATGTGATGAAATTCAGCTCTGCGCGCAGGCTATCTGTCTGGAGGAAATGCTCGGTTTGTCAATCCCGGAAGGGGCGCTGTTCTACGGCCTTCCAAGACGCAGAACAATAGTTCCATTTTGTGGTGAGATCAGGAAACTTACAACAGATACGGCGAATGAACTCCATTCGCTAATAGGCAAAGGACAAACCCCTCCTCCGGAACTTGGCTCGAAGTGTGAACGATGCTCCATGAAGGACCTCTGCCTCCCTGAAGTGAACTGCTCAAAGCGGAAGTTGTCCTCGTATATGAATAATTTCTTCAGAGAGGACGAGGAATGATGAGAAAACTACTAAACACTCTATTTGTGACAACACAAGGGGCGTATCTGTCAAAAAAGGACGAAACGGTTCTGGTACGTGTGGAAGATGAGACAAAGCTCCGGTTGCCTATCCATACACTTGAAGGGATAGTCTGCTTTGGACAGGTCTCCTGCAGCCCCTTCCTGATGGGTTTTTGCTGCGAGAGGGGTGTTGGCCTTTCTTTTTGTACCGAGCACGGAAAATTTCTTGCAAGGGCTACAGGGAGGGTTTCAGGGAATATTCTTCTCCGGAAATCTCAATATCGAACAAGTGAAGATCAGTACGCTTCTGCGGGAATTGCACAGAATATTATTGTTGCGAAGATAGCCAACTGCAGGCAGGTGGTTCAAAGGGGATTGAGAGAGGATCATATACCGGCAAACGATAATCTATCTAATACAGCTCAAATGTTGAACCGGATTCTCGAAGAATTGCAATCCCCCCTTGATCTTGATTGCCTGCGAGGAAAAGAGGGAGAAGCCGCCCGGTGTTATTTTTCTTCCTTCGGAGCACTGATTACAGC
>LVBU01000585.1 GCA_001603185.1 Thermotogales bacterium Thermo_02
AGTTGTAGCATAGTCTTCATCCCTTTCGCCAGTGAGTATACTCTGGTACAGGCAAATGTTATTATGAATCGATAAACCGAAGATAAACTCCGGTTTTTTCAGCGCGGTGTGATGTCTAAAGACTAAAGCATTCCCCAAAAGAGATTAAGGGGGGCAGTGAGAAAAAACGCCAATACTCCTATTGTGACAACCTTAGCCATTTGTCCGGGAGATTGATAAAGCACAAAAAACGTGCCAATCCATAGAATCATCTCCAGGCCGTTCCTGATATCGAGATACCAGAAACCAAAGGCAAAAGCCTGTCTTGTCATAAACATGAAAATTAGAGCCGAGATAATAACGGGAATAATCCCATTTCCTCTCGCGTACCAGCATACAAATGCCATAAATGGTGAAATGAATGCCATTGTAATCCAGATCATCATATATGATTCCGGAAAGAAGCCGGCTACAAGTGCAGTATAGAGATAATAGCTGCCCACCATTCCGACGAAAAACAAGAAAACATTGGTAGCTGCCCTGAAGGGGGTTTTGCTGTATACGGAAATCAACACGGCAAAGAAAAGCCAAATCCCTATCCGTGAAAAGAAATTCCTTAAATCCAGAACCTCAAGCATTGGAGGCAACAGATTACTGGCTGTTTCATCGAGAATCTTTGAAGTCGTTCCCAGTAAAATTCCTGCAAGCAGTACAGAAAGCGAATAGAGTATTTTCTTGTGTATTGTTATCGATACAGGTTCTCTGATCTTATTGAGAAAGCCCAACACATTATCATCTCGCATAATAAAGGCATTATCGCCTAATTATTGACCTTCAGACACCTTTTCCGCGGAGTTATAGAATTCCTACTTTCCACATCTCCCACATGACCTTTTCAATTCTCACTCACGGGAAGACGCACTCCACTGACAATCTTATCATCAATTATGAACAAGACATGCTCGGTCTGGGCCGCCGCTGACAAGAACACGAGATTAGGAGAGAAGGCGAGACGAAGAGCCGGGTCTGGGGTTTGGGGTCTAGGGTCTGGTAAGAAGCGTCAGGAGCCGTCCTTCGTACTTCCCAGATCATGGACCCGTCCTTGGAGGACCTGAGGTCAGAGGTAAGAGGCGAGAGGTCTGAAGAGCGAAGAGATCTGGGTTTTCTTACCTCTAAACTCATCCCTCTTACCTCTGTTCCCGCTCTTCGCATGGGGGTGTCCCCGTGGGCGGAGCGAGAAAAAGGCTCCGCTTAACTTTTCGTTTCTATCTTGAAGAAGACCCTCACAGATTTCTGTCTACGATTTCTCGCCTTGGTTCAAAAAAGGGAGTCTGACTCGGTTTATCACTCGTGGGCCTCCCCAAATGTTTTTGCGACCGATCCTTTACTCTTCCTATCTCAGACCAACCTCTAGCCTCATTTTTGCTTTCATTCCCAGGAGCAGTACTTCTGTGGAACCGACTTGCCTATCCTGTTCGATAGATCCAGGTTATCAGTATAATAGGGAGCCCATTTTCCAAGCGCCGCCAGATGTGCTTTGTTGAGCAACATGCTAATGACCGGGACATTGTATATAACGGAGTCGGCTCTAACTAAGGTGAATTGTGTCGAATCATTGAGAATACCGATAGCGCCTTCTACGATTGAGCTTGTCCATTCGCTCCCGACATCTGAGGAGTTGAAATCATTCATCAGCTCGTAAGGGGAGACCAGCGAGTACCGTTGATCCATGTCGCGGGTAGCGCCTTCGTTCTCTCTACATGCGGTAAGTAAGGTTCTTATGTTATCTATAGTATTCAGATCATCTACGAAGCTTCCCGAATGGCATGAACCGAGAAGGAAGTTGAACTCAGTCAGCGGATAGCTGTTGAAGACTGTGCTGAACTGCCATGCGAATAGCCAGACGCCTCCGAGCCTCACCGCATCGGTGTCCCCATGCGCGATAATATAAACAGTCACTATCTCTTTTTTAAGGGCATACGAGTTGATACTGGTCAAAGTATTCGCCGCGTCCTCGCCGAAAATCCCCTGAACTTCAACCATCCCTTCAGGCATGGCGTCCCTGTATGCCTTAGCCAGATTCAAGAACTGAGTATATGTTTGAATCGAATCCGCGTACAGAGATTCCGAAGGCAGCAAACCCTGAACCACAATGATCGCCTCTCCCTCGCCCCAGTCTGGGATTATCTTGTCGATCACCGGATTCTTCAAGATACCGGAAGGTTCCTTAAGAACAACATTCCAGTCAATGAGCCTTTCTTTTTTAGGAATGGGCAGTTTAAGCTCATCCGGGACGACCTCATCTACCCTGGGCAGCCACTTCCCTGAGATGATCCTGTGCTGTCCGCTATCGCCCACGACAATCGCCTTGACGGGATGGGCAAAGAAAGAGCCGGGATCTAGATCAAGAAGAAAGAGGTAAGAAGGTTCGGTTACTACTATTTTGTTGTTCGTCGCGCCAGTTGCACCCATTGCTCCATCGACTATATCACCGGGGTTTTCGAGATCGATCGTTGTACCCGAAACCAGCTTCTTAGAGTAGAAAGAGCAGATATACTCTGAGCCTTGAGGAATCTCACCGGGAAGAATGGCTTTGACGATTTCTATCGCCGCTTTCAGATCCTTAGGAAGTTTCGGAAGACAGCCGGGAAGAATCAGAAGCAGCAACACGACAGCAAAAGCAGTGATTAGAGCCTTGCGCACAAAAACACCCCCATAGAGCCTCCGCAAAGCAGATGACTTCACGTAGGTTGAGTGAACCCTGTCGGTGAAATAGCATATCAGCTGGATAACAAACGAATCTATCATATCTGATAGTGAAATCAGCTTATTTGACTGAGTGAAGTTACTTTGCACATGGAGATCATATGTGAAGCCGATACCGGGAACAGATCTTCCCTTAGCCAGTCTCTGGCAAGAGTCGACTCTGAAGCATTCAACAACTCGCGGCTTAAGGCAGGCAGAGTCCCTTCTTTCAATGCCTTCACAAATCGAAGGACTTCTTTTACGAGAGCATCGGGCATGGTTTCTATTTCCTTTCTCGGGAGCTCACGTGTACCCATCAGATGTTCCCCTTTCAACGAAATCATATCACCGCCCAATCAACAGTCATCTTCAGTTTGGTTACACATTCAACTTAACACAAGTGTTCCCGAAGAGAAGTTTGCAATAAGACCCGATCATATCTGGATCGATCTATGGATGTAGGGATCTCTAGCAAAAATGTCTTCATGTCTTACGAGGATCCTGTGTTTTCCTCACGAGAGAGCAATAACTGATCCTCAGGGCTATACCCAGAGTTGAACTGTGGATGTTACTGAACAGATATACATA
>LVBU01000075.1 GCA_001603185.1 Thermotogales bacterium Thermo_02
ATATACTAGTGTAGAAGTGGGAGGCGATGAAATGGAGATAGGGATATTTGGATTTCCTTTGAGTGGTAAGAGTACGCTCTTTTCATTGCTAACGGGAGTTGAGCAGCACCCTCTGCACCATAACGAGGCCAGCACTTCAATAGCAAAAGTTTATGATAAAAGAATTGAAGAGCTTTCAAAGATTTACAATCCAAAGAAGACTGTCTTTGCGACGGTAGCTTTTGTTGATATTCCAGGCTATGATCTCTCTTCAAGTCAGAAAGAGAAGAATCGAGTTCTTCAGTTTATTCAGAACTCCGACGCAATACTCTCTGTCATAAGGGCTTTCAGAGACCCGGCAGTTCCGTGGGCTCCGGGCTCGGAGAGTCCCATCAAGCAGCTTCTGAATATCGAGACAGAGCTTCTACTGCGAGATATGGAAGTCGTCGAGAACAGGGTTGTCAGGCTTGAAGAGGCAAGAAAGAAGAGGAAGTTAACCAAAGAAGAAGAAAGGGAACTTGAGCTCCTGTCAACTGTACAAAGGGGTTTCGAAGAAAACGTCTTTGTGTCGAGACTGGGGTTTTCGGACGATGATCTGAGGCTGCTCGGTTCTCTATCTCTGTTCACTTCAAAGCCGCTGATCGTAGCCATCAATCTAGATGAAGAGCAGTTTTCAGCCGGAGAGTACCTCGAGAAAGATACTGTTCTGAAGCATATTCTGGACAACAACTTCGCATATATTGAGCTGTCGGGAAAGATTGAGGCAGAGCTTAACGCTCTTCCTGAAGAAGACCGCACTCTGTTCATGGAAGAGCTGGGTATTTCTCAGAGCGGTATCCAGCGTCTGTCGGGGGTAGTATATAAACATATGAATCTAATATCGTTCCTGACGGTAGGCGAAGATGAAGTTAGGGCATGGACAATAAGAAAGGGTACTCATGCAAAGAGCGCTGCCGGAAAGATTCATAGCGATCTCGAGAAGAACTTCATAAAGGCCGAAGTGATTGCTTATGATGAGTTTGTCAAAGTTGGCAGTATGCAGGAAGCGAAAAGTAGAGGAATGGTGAAGATAGTCGGAAAGGAAGAAGTGGTAAGGGATGGTGACATCTTCCATGTCAGGGCAAATGCATGACTTCTCTAGCTTTAAGCTTTCCGATACTCACGCTCACATCTCTTTTCCGCAATTTGATGAAGACAGGCAGACGTTACTCGATCAACTCAAAGATCGGCGCTTGTCTTTGATAATAGAGGTCGGAATATCTGTTGAAGACTCACTTCGGGCCTTTGATATGCTAAAGGATACTGAGGACCTGTACTTTGCGGCCGGTGTTCATCCTCACGAAAGCGATTCTCTTGATCGTGAAGGAGTCAAAAAACTGGAAGGGCTTCTGCATGAGATCTCGGTCGTGGCAGTCGGAGAGATAGGACTGGATTTCTTTCGCGATCTTTCTCCCAGAAAGAAACAGCTGGAGGTCTTCGAGATGCAGCTAGAAATCGCGGAAAGACTTGAGAAACCAGTAATAGTACATATACGCGACGCCTACGAAGAAGCCTTCGGCATATTGCGCGACTATACCGGCCCTAAAGGTGTCATTCATGCCTTTTCTTCAGACATAGAGACGGCAAGAAGGTTTCTTGACTTAGGCTTTTCTCTTGGCATTGGAGGTCCTGTGACCTACAAGAAGAATGACGAGCTGAGGGAAGTTGTGCGGTGGTCTCCAATCGACAGTCTCTTATGTGAAACGGACTGTCCTTATTTGCCGCCTGTACCGTTCAGGGGAAAGAGAAATCAACCGCTATACATCGGTTACGTCATTGAGGAGATTGCAAACCAGAAGTCTCTGGACAGCGTCTCGTGTTCGAACACTTTGCATGATAACGCCGTAAGGCTCTTTAGCCTGGACCTCTGAAGGAGGTAATGACTTTGGGAAGACTTGAGGATTTCAGAAGCTTCCGCGAAGAGATGAATAAGAGAATCCTTGAAACTGGAACGATGAACACAAAACGATTCTTTTCGCTTGACGGATCTGTATACAGAGAAGGCGAACTATCATCGGAAACGAAAGAAATGCTAGGACTCGTAGCCTCAACGGTCTTAAGATGCGATGACTGCATAGCATATCATATTATCCAGTGCAAAGATCTCGGAGTGAGTCGCTCACAAATCATGGAGGCGCTGGACGTAGCTCTGATAGTCGGAGGTTCGATTGTCATACCGCATTTCCGGCGCGCAGTAGCTTTACTTGATGAACTCGATAGTCTGGAGAGTGAGTGATGGCTGGCAGGCTTTTTCTATTTGATGGAACGGCCATTTTTTACAGAGGATACTATGGAATAGACATATCCCTTACTAATTCAAGGGGAGAGCCCACGAACGCTCTTTTCGGTATGGCGAGGATGATATCGAAGTTCTCTCGCACTAACATGGAAGAAGGAGACTATGCGTTATTCGCTTTTGATCGAAAGGAAGCCACTCACAGACACACGCTTTTCGAAGATTACAAAGCGACAAGAGAGGCAATGCCAGAAGCTCTAGTTCAACAGCTTGGGGCTGTCCCCGAGCTTGTTGAAGCTTTTGGGATAAAGTTTCTGTCGGTTGCAGGCCTCGAAGCCGATGACATAATTGCCTCAACTATCAAAAAGTACAGAGACAATGTTGACAAAGTTTTCGTAATCTCAAGCGACAAGGACATTCTTCAGCTAGTTGATGACAAAGTAAATGTTCTTCGTTTTGTTTCCGGTCTTACAGAGCTCGAACTGTATGATAGAAGTACCGTGATTGAGAAATACGAACTCGAACCGGAAAAACTCCACTCGTTATTGTCTCTCGCTGGTGATTCTGCCGACAATATCCCCGGTGTTCCAGGTATAGGTATGAAGACAGCCCAGAAATTGCTAAAGGAGTTTGGCGATATTGAGGCAATCTACGAAAACATCAGATCGCTGCCCCAGGGTTTGAGGAGAAAGCTGGTAGATGGAAAGAGGTCTATGGAAGTCTCAAGGGAACTTGCGAAACTGCTCGAGAATGAGAAACTCGATATAACTCTTGAAACTCTTGCATATAGAGGACATAGAAGAGATAGACTTAGAGACATCTTACTTAAGCTCGAGTTCTCGTCGATGATAGATGAGTACAAACTTACAGATTCGGCTGAAGAGACACTCGAAGAGATCAATGGTTATGTTCTGGTAAAGGACGAGGCCGAGCTCAGTATGTTACTTGATAAGATGAAGACCAGTCCCGTTCTGGCTATAGATGTCGAGACTTCGTCACTTGATCCTCATATGGCAGAAATCGCAGGCATTTCAGTTTCCCTTGAAGAGAATTCGGGATACTACATTCCAGTCGGCCACAAAACAGATCGCTGGCAGGCCGATCTGCAAAAGCTCCTGGCTGAACTCAAGAATATCCTGGAGAGCCCCGGAATCGGAATCGTTGGTCAGAATTTGAAGTATGATTACTCTATTCTTTCGATTCATGGTGTGAAGCCTGCAGTGCCGGAATTTGATACGATGATCGCAGCCTACCTGCTTTCACCTGATTCCAGAAGGTTTAGCCTTGACGATCTCGCTTTGAAGTTTCTCGGATATAGAACAGTGACTTTTGAAGAATTGATGAAACGAAATCAAATCGGAGACGATTTCAGGGAAGTCCCTCTCGAAGAGGCTACTAGATACTCGGTAGAGGATGCCGACATATCTTTGAGGCTGGCGACAGTACTTAGAAAGAAGATTTACGAGCAGGAGCTGGAGGGCGTTTTCAGAGACATTGAACTGGCGTTAGTTCCGGTCCTTTCGGATCTGGAATTGAAGGGTGTCTACTTCGACATCTCGTCTCTTGAAAGGTTGTCAAGTGAATTTGGCAGGACGATCGACAGAATAATGGACGAGCTGTTCTCCCTGACAGGCGAGCAGTTCAACCCGAACTCTCCCACACAGGTCGGAAGAGTGCTGTTCGAGAAACTCGGACTTCGGCCATCCAAGAAGACAAAGAGCGGATCTTATTCTACAAGTGCGGACGCTCTAGAAGAGTTGTCCGTTGAGCATCCTGCAGTTCAGAAATTGCTTGATTACCGGAAATTCCAGAAACTCAAGTCCACCTATCTTGATGCGTTGCCCTCTCTGGTTAATCCGATAACCGGAAGAATACACACTAGCTATAATCAAACGGGAACTGGAACCGGAAGATTATCCAGTAGCAACCCGAATATGCAAAATCTACCTATAAGGGATGATGAAGGTAAGGAAATACGAAAGTGTGTTATTCCACAGAAAAGCGACTGGAAGATTCTGAGTGCCGATTACTCTCAGATAGAACTTAGAATACTTGCTCATTTGAGCCAAGATCGTGAGCTGCTCGAAGCCTTCAGAATGGACAAAGACGTCCATGTTCTCACAGCATCAAGACTATACGGTATCCCTGAGGAGGATGTGGATGAATCCCAGAGAAGAATCGGAAAGATGGTAAACTTCTCGATAATCTATGGCATTTCACCTTACGGTCTCGCGAGCAGGCTGAAAATAAGACCTTTTGAAGCTGAAGAGATGATATCGAATTACTTCAAAGCATACAATGATGTGAGAGCATTTATCTCAGACACTATAACCTCTGCGAGGACGAGTGGCTTTGTGAGAACCATGTTCAACAGAAAGCGAGAGATTCCACAATTCAAAGCGAGCAACAGGAATGTTATACAGGAAGGTGAAAGAATAGCTATAAATACTCCCATACAGGGAACGGCTGCCGACATAATGAAACTTGCAATGATTAGGATTCATGAATTGCTAAGAGAAGAAAGGCTTCAGAGTTTTGCCATACTGCAGGTCCATGATGAGCTCGTCTTTGAAGCACCCGTTGATGAGATCGAAAAACTGAAATCCATAGTTGAGGAAGGGATGTCCAGAGTGGTAACTCTTAAAGTCCCGCTGGAGATAGAGATATCAACCGGAGACTATTGGTGCTAGGCACTTCCTATGGAAAAGAAGAAAGAAAGCAAGACTGACTGGACGGCACTTAGTTCGCTGTACCAATTTGCTATTGTCATTCTTTCGAATATAATGGTAATGGGGTTTATTGGTTATTTACTGTACAGGTTTGCTGGAATGGGGAAGATCTGGATCTCATTCTTCCTGCTTTTTGGGGCTTTGGCCGGGATATATAATGGTATTCGATATCTTTTGAAAGAGGCAGAAAAATATGACAGAGACAAGAACAATGGCAGTAAAAGTGGCGATGATAGTGGCAATTCTGGCAATGATTGAAAGCCTTATCTTCTCTGTCTTTTCTTTTGACGGGGCTGAATACGGAGTCTTCTACGGAACTTCGTTTGCCCTTCTAGGTTTTTTGCTGATAGTCAATGATGCTCAGTTGATGCTGAGAAACGAGAAGAAATTCGTATGGGGATTTGCGATTAGATATGGTCTTTTCGCGCTTTGTCTTGCAACTGCAGCCATGTATTCTACCGGGTTCTTCTTTGGAAGTTTTATTGGACTTATGAACCTTAAAATAGCGGCTCTAGTTTTCGGGAGGTGGCTTTGTGAAAATTAATCTCACCAAATCCGACAAGATCTTTCTCGGATCAATTCTTGGCGGATATATCGCAGTCTTAATATATGTACTTACCACCGGCTACAAATTCAAGCTTGAAGGAGTAGGCCAGCGCTGGATCTTCCAGCTACCTTTTGGCGAGGGAGCTCTGAGCAGAGTCAACCCGATGACGATCTTCATGACCTGGGCGATAATGGCTTTGATTGTTTATCTCGTAACGCGCGTGAAGGTTTTTGAAGTGATCCCCGGAAAGAAACAGAGTCTTCTCGAAGCGATTCTTGAATACGTGTACGATCTTGTAAAGGATTCCGTTAACAGGAAAGAGTTCGTCAGACCGATTTTCAACATAGCTGCCGCGCTGTTTATCTTCATACTAGCTTCAAACATCATCGGAAGCCTTCCCGGTGTAAGCGCCATACCGGTCGAAGGCGGGGGCTTCAAGATAACAGTTCTTTCAGACACCTGGTATGCTCCAACTTCCGATCTTAATATGAACCTTATGCTCGCGGGCTTTGTTTTCGTTATGAGTCACGCTTTCGCAATAAAGGCTAAGGGGTTCAAGAGGTGGATAAAGAGTTTCTTTGAACCTGTTTGGTGGATGTTTCCGATGAACGTAATTGGAGAGATCGCCAAGCCGGTCTCCCATGCCCTGAGGCTTTTTGGAAACATTATGGGCGGCGGTATTTTGATGCTGATAATTGGTTACCTTGTTAAGTACTTTGTGGCGCCCGTGTTTCTCTGGGGCGTTTTCGGTCTGTTCTTTGGAGCGATACAGGCCCTGATATTCACAATCCTTGCGATTGCATATATTAGTTCATTAATTGAATAGGGAGGTATTACTGTGGAAATCGGAGAAGGTCTTATGATGTTGGGAAAGTACTTGGGAGCCGGACTCGCCATGGGTATAGGCGCTATTGGTCCCGGCCTCGGTGAAGGTAGAGTCGGTGCAAGTGCAATGGAGGCGATGGCCAGACAGCCAGAGATGATCGGAACGCTTACGACGAGAATGATTCTTGCAGATGCCATTGCTGAGACAACCGGTATATACTCGCTCGTTATAGCTTTCATGATCCTGCTTGTTGTTTGAATCTGGTAACCCCAGAAGAGGAGGGGTGATAACTTGATTGAACTAAACTTGACGGCAGTTCTATCCATTCTGAACTTTCTCTTGCTCTTCTTCGTTTTGAAGAAGGCATTGTTTGACAAGTTTTTTGATGTTTTGAGAAGGCGAAAGGAAAAGATAGAAGGAGAGATGGCGCAAGCCGAGAAGATAAGAAAAGAGGCCAATGCAATCAAAGATAACTATGAAAGAAAACTTGAAGAGACAAGAGCCTTATCGGAAGAAGTGATTACAAAGGCGGAAAGAGAAGCCGAAGAAATTCGTCGGCAGGCTCGCGAGAAGGCTCAACAGGAGATTCAGAGAATGTATTCGGCAGCTGAAATGCAGATAGAGCAAGAACGTGAGAAGGCTATGGCTGAGCTGCAGAACGTAATTGTGGCCTCGGCAGTGACAATGGTCAGCCGATTTCTCAAAGAAGAGATGGACGAAGCCGCCAGAGAGAGGTACGCCAGAAGGATGCTCGAAAGCATGGGTGATAAAAAGTGAAGAAAAGTCTTTCACTGGCTGGAAAGTATGCTAAAGCTCTGTTTTCGAGCCTTTCGCCTGAGAAGTACGAGAGGGCTTCTGGTGAAATCCGGAAGTTAGAAATGGCAACCTCTTCCTCAGAACTGCAGAAGTTCCTCTTCGATCCAACTCTGCAAGCCAGAGCGAAAAAGACACTTCTCTTGAATTTTGTTGAAAACCCGCTTGAAGAAGTAGTGCAGCTTGTGAGTCTCCTGGTCGAGATGAAGCGCATAGGTTTGCTCGAATACATAACCATCATATTCGACGAGCTGAAACTTGAGAAGAACAATGAAATCTACGCGGAAGTTGAAACGGCTCTCCCCCTTAGCAAGGCCGAAGAAGAGGCCATCGTCAGGAAAATAGAAAAAGAGACCGGCCTGAGAGGCGTCCTTAGTGTTAGAGATAATCCCTTACTGATTGCCGGCTACGTTATCAAATTTCGCGATATAGTTATCGATGCAAGTCTATCTGGACGGCTTAAGAGAGTCTCTCAGAAGCTTGGCAATTCGGACTCTCGGGAGGTGATTTAGTGAAGATAAGTCCATCTGAGATTACAAAGATCATACAGGATCAGCTTGAAAGAACTGACGTAGAGTTTGACTATTTCGAGGCCGGAAAGGTTATCCAGATAGGGGACGGCATAGCCAGGGCATATGGTCTTAAGGGTGTGATGGCCAACGAACTTGTGAGATTTGAGAACGGAGTTTTCGGACTTGCGCTAAATCTTGAAGAGGACAATGTCGGGGTGGTCATTCTCGGCTCTTACAAAGAGATAAAGGAAGGAGATCTTGTACGAAGAACCGGCAGAATAATGCAGGTACCGACGGGCGAGGCCCTTCTCGGAAGAGTAGTCAATCCTCTCGGGATACCTATAGATGGAAAGGGTGCGATAGAAACGGAAACATATCGCCCTGTTGAGGCAAAGGCGACGGGAGTAGTGATGAGAAAGCCCGTTGATACACCTCTCCAGACGGGTATCAAAGCTATCGACGCCACAATCCCCATTGGCAGAGGCCAGAGGGAGTTGATAATCGGTGACAGGCAGACCGGAAAGACTGCTATAGCTGTCGACACCATTATTAACCAACGCGATCAGAACGTCAAATGTATTTATGTAGCTATTGGACAGAAGACAGCTGCACTTGCAAGAATCATAGACAAGCTAAGCCAGTTTGGAGCGATGGAGTACACGACGGTCGTCTTTGCTTCGGCTTCGGACACGGCGGCTCTCTCCTATCTGGCTCCTTATGCTGGAGCGGCAATGGGCGAACACTTCATGTTTGATGGACAGGACGCTTTGGTGATCTATGACGATTTATCCAAACACGCCTCGTCATATAGAGAGCTTTCGCTCCTGTTGAGACGCCCACCTGGACGTGAAGCGTATCCCGGAGATGTCTTCTATCTTCATTCGAGACTCCTGGAACGAGCGGCAAGACTGAACGAAAATCACGGTTCGGGCTCGCTAACTGCACTTCCGATAATTGAGACTCAGGCTAATGATGTTTCTGCCTACATACCCACAAACGTAATCTCGATTACAGACGGGCAGATCTATCTAGACCCTAACCTTTTCTATGCGGGTAACAGGCCTGCAGTGAACGTAGGTCTATCGGTGTCGAGAGTTGGTGGCGCAGCTCAAATAAAGGCGATGAAAAAGATTGCGGGAAGTCTCAGAATAGAGCTCGCGCAATACAGAGAACTGCTCTCTTTTGCACAGTTTGCGACGGAACTCGATAAAGCTACGAGAGACCAGCTTACCAGGGGCGAGAAGTTAACGGAGCTCTTGAAGCAGGATCAGTACGTTCCAATGCCAGTGGAAGAGCAGGTAGCTGTTCTGTATGCCGGCACAAAAGGATATCTTGATGATCTCGATACTGAGAAGATAGGCTCCTTCGAGTCGGAGCTTCTGAAAGTACTCAGAAGCGGTTTCTCCGATACTCTTAAAGCGATCAAGAAGAGCAAGATTATCGATGAGAAAACTGAAAGGGATTTGGTGAAGGCAATAGAGGAAGCACGAAATGTCTTCATCCGATAAGAGTGGAAGCTTATGAGCAAAGGAAAACTTCGTGCAATAAAAAAACGAATAGAATCGACTGCTTCGACCATGCAGATCACAAGGGCGATGGAGATGGTCGCCCGTGCCAAGATAAACAAAGTGCAAAAAGGGCTTGGCTTCATAAGATTGTACGAGCAGTCGATGAACAGAGCACTGAAAAAGGCATACTTTGGTCTGGAAACGAAACCACAGACTTCTGGTGAAGGGACTCTTCTTCTAGTAGTGACCTCGGACATGGGCCTTGCCGGAGCTTTCAATTCGGAGATTCTAAAGCTTGCCGAAACAGAGATGAAGAAACACCCTGTCAGACATGTGGCGGCCATAGGTGTCAAGGCCGAGACTTTCTTCAAGACCCAATCAGTAACTACGACGGGATACAGCCACTTCTATGACATACCGGATCTCGATGAGGCCGGGATAATTGCCGACGACATCATTGATATAATGGAAAGCAAGGAGATTATGGAACTTCGAATGGTCTACAGTAATTTCAGAAACGCTATCGCGCAGCTCCCGAAAGCCGAAAGGCTTCTTCCTATCGAGAAGTTCGAGATGGATAAGAGAGATGTCTTTGATTATGAACCCGGCGTGGAAGAGCTATATGTAGATCTTCTACACTCCTGGGTTGTTTCAAAGATCCTTCTAGGGCTATATGAAACACGTGTTGGGGAGCTTTATGCCCGTCAGAATGCAATGAAAAATGCAACAGAAAATGCCAAGAACATGATAGAAAAGCTAACACTCGTTAGGAACAAGCTCCGACAGTCGAATATCACACAGGAGATCATCGAAGTAGTAAACGGAGCCGAGGCACTTAACGGATAGTTTGGAGGTGTAAGTGTGCCCGAAAAGAGCAAAGAAAACTTTGGAAAGATAATTGCAGTAACTGGTCCGGTCATCGATATCTCCTTCGAGGGCGGCCATCTTCCAGATATATTGAATGCGCTTGAAGTTCATAACGAGTTTCTTGGAAAGAAGGTCGTTCTTGAAGTCGCTCAACTGATAGGCGACAATAGCGTGAGGGCTATCGCGATGGATAGCACTGACGGACTGGTTAGAGGTCAAGAGGTAGTAGACACCGGCAGACAGATAACGGTGCCGGTCGGAGAAGAGATACTCGGCAGAATGTTCAATCTTCTCGGTGAACCAATAGATGAACGCGGCGAGGTGAAGTTCAAGGACAGATGGGAAATTCACAGAGAAGCTCCTCCTGTTACTGAACAGCAGACCGAGATAGAAATTCTTGAAACTGGCATAAAGGTCATTGATCTTCTCGCTCCATTCAGCAAAGGCGGGAAGATCGGATTCTCCGGAGGCGCTGGAGTTGGAAAGACCGTGCTGGTTATGGAATTGATAAGGAACTTTGCGATTGAGCAAAAGGGACTATCGGTCTTTGCGGGAGTCGGGGAGAGAACGAGGGAGGGTAATGATCTCTGGCTGGAAATGAAGGAAGCGGGAGTAATTGACAACACGGCCCTGGTTTTCGGGCAGATGAACGAGCCTCCCGGAGCACGCTTTAGAGTAGGTCTTTCGGCAATAACAATGGCGGAATACTACCGAGACATTCAGAAGAAGGACGTTTTGGTATTCATAGACAACATCTTCAGATTTGTTCAGGCTGGATCGGAAGTTTCGGCGCTGTTGGGTAGGATGCCCTCGGCAGTTGGATACCAGCCGACGCTTGCAACTGAAATGGGTAAGCTTCAGGAACGCATAACCTCGACGCATACTGGTTCAATAACCTCCGTTCAGGCGATTTACGTTCCGGCGGACGATTTCACTGATCCAGCACCGGCTACAACTTTCAGCCACTTGGATGCAACCGTAAACCTCTCCAGAGCTATCGCGGAACAGGGTCTTTATCCGGCCGTCGATCCTTTGGATTCCACGTCTAAGAATCTCGATCCTGTTGTGGTCGGAGCAGAGCATTACCGCGTCGCAAGGAGAGTGCAGGAAGTTCTTCAGAGATACAAAGACCTTCAAGACATAATTGCTATTCTCGGTATGGAAGAACTTTCAGAAGAAGATCAGTTGGCCGTTCAACGCGCGAGGAAGATTCAGAGATTTCTAACTCAGCCCTTCTTCGTTGCCGAAAAGTTCAGCAACATGCAGGGAAAGTATGTGCCGATAGCCGAAACTGTCAGGGGCTTTGGAGAGATACTCGATGGCAAGCATGACTCACTGCCCGAGCAGGCTTTCATGATGGTCGGCACGATTGAAGAAGCTCTAGAGAAAGCCAAGAAACTTTCCAGGAGCGATTGAGATGCCTTTGAAGATAGATATCGTAACCCCATATGGTATTGTCTGGGATGGTGAAGCCGATCTTATACTCTTTCGATCGGTGGAGGGGGATATCGGTTTTCTACCTGAGAGAGCACCTGCTATAATGAAACTGGCGGTAAATGTTATGGAAATAAAGTCTCAAGGTAAAACATACTCCTTTGCTGTACATGGCGGCTATATTCTTCAGGAAAGAGACAGAACGACAGTGGTCACTGATGCCGCCGAGAGGCCGGAAGATATAAATCTGGAGCGGGCAAAGCAACGTCTCAAAAGAACTGAAGAACTTCTGGCCGTAAGCAATTCCAGAAAGGAAAGAGCAAGAAATGAGGCCAAATTGCAGCGCCATATGCTCAGAATTAGATTAGGTTCGGGAAGATAAAGATAGAAGGCGTTTCTTGGTAAAGCTAAGAAGCGCCTTTTCCTGCCGTTTTCAATCCATGACCCGTAAAGACAGAGACCACTACTTCAGCGTCATCCGATAAGACTGCATACTTCTTCAGGCCGGCAATAACGGCCGCAGAAGTCAACTCAATGAAAAAGCCCATCTTCGCCATCTCTCTGTAAGCAGAGTCAATTTCAGTCTCTTCAACGGTTACGAAGTCTCCGCCGGAATCTCTCACAGCCTTCAAAATCTGATTCCCTCTTATAGGTTTTGCGATTGCTATACCTTCTGCGATAGTCGGTTGAGTTTCCACGAAACTGACTTTTTCCAGACGCTCTTCATATGATCTGGCAAGAGGCGAGCAGTTCCTGGCCTGCACGGCTATGATCTTGGGAATGCTGGAAATCACACCGGCGTCCAGAAGCTCGTTGAAACCAATATAGGCTCCCAGAAGAAGCGTTCCGTTACCGGCAGGAAGAACGACTACGTCCGGTCTTCTCCACCCGAGCTGTTCCGTGACCTCAAACGCAAACGTCTTTGTGCCGTGAAAGAATAGAGGATTGTATGAATGGCTTGCATAACATTTGCTAGCCGCTGCCTTCAGGACCGCCGCGGCGGTGTCTTCTCTGGAACCTGGGACAAGATTCAGCCTTGCGCCATAGGCTGCTATCTGTGCAAGCTTAGACTTTGAAGTGTCGCTCGGTACAAAGATCTCACAGTCGATCCCGGCCCTGGCAGCATAGGCAGCGACGGAACAACCCGCATTTCCCGATGAGTCTTCAACGATCTCTTTCACTCCATGCTCCTTGAGGACGCTAATCATAAGACTGGCACCTCGATCTTTGTAAGAGCCTGTTGGAAAGAGGTGATCCTGCTTGATCAGAGCAGAGCGTCTTCCGATAGGTACCTCAAGAAGCGGGGTGAAGCCTTCGCAAAATGTAACAGCATTCTCTTCGAGACACACAGGAAGCGCCTCTCTGTAGCGCCACATATTCTGGGCCCTCGAAGTTATCTTTTCGATTGGAAAGGCAGAACTCATCTTTAAATCAAGAAGACCGCCGCATGCACAGCGGAATGCTCTATCTGTCGGCAGGAAGACTCTCCCGCACTCAGAACACTCAATAAGGTACCGGTCCACCGGGATTTCCAAATGTGAAGATGTAGTCGAGCGCCAGATAAGGTCTTGCAAAGGGAACAAGACTTCTAGGATTCAACTGCCAGTATCCGTCAAATCCACCGTCGAGCATGAAGTTGTTCCCCAGATAAGATCCAAAACCTATTCTAGAATACAGCGGTGTCCCTGCCGGAGTTCGCTTTCCGCCAGCAATATCAGCAAGGTGTTTTAGAGACCAGAAGAATTGACCTTTCACATATAACGAGTTGAATACCACAGGAGTAAGTACGATTCCGGCATATGAGTGGTCTGGAATACTGTAGCCCTTAACGACGAAATTCGACCAGTTCATCGAGAAAATGTAAGAGTGCACTATCGCCCTAACCACAGGTGTACCAACAGAGATTTGTGCGAAAAAAGGTGTTATCACATCACCGCTCGACATGTCGAGATTCACTCCAACTCCGACATGTAGAGAGATACCAAACAATGCTGCGGAAACAACGACAACAATGGCTAACAAAAGCGACTTCTTCATTATTGACCCTCCTCTATGGGTGATTATCATTATCATTGTGAAAACGTGTGGAGAAGATAGTCGGAAGATCGAAGTCTCTTCTTTCGACTTTGATTCCCCAGATCTGAGTGTAGCTCTTCTTTCCAATTATCGTGCCCCTCTTCATTGATTCTTCGACCCTTTTCAGTCCGTTTCTGAAGGCCTCTTCGGAAATCATCCTGAGGGCAGAGTAAGCCTTGTTTTTGTATTGCTCGTAATGCTGAATCTTGAATTCAAAGGTGGTCTTCACCTTGGTCGTGTAGATGCCTTCAAAACCGGCCTTCTTCATCGCGTTAGTTATAGCGGAATTTCCAGGGTATCTGGCACGATCGATTTCCAGAGTCTCGGGGAAGAACAGTGTGAGTGTCCTGTCCTCTATCTCCTGGCATGAATCGGTAACTGTTAGGACGCTTCCTTCATAGGCAAGTACACGATAGCTCTCTTTGAACAAATTCTCAAGACTATCTATGTAGTGAACGAGATTAATGTTGAAGACAAAATCAAACTCACAGTCACTATAAGGGAAACTCTCTTCTGCATTCCCTGTACGTAGATCGATATTCAGGTTCTTTCTCAGAGCACAGTCGATCATCCGGTGACTTATATCAAAGCCACTACCCCGAGCATTCAGCAACTCTGAAAGCACTGACAGATAGTCGGCAGTACCACAACCGACTTCAAGAATACGGTCTGCATATCTGACTCGTTTGAAGATGTGCTCAACGAGCTTCTCGTTGGGATATCTAAACTGCGAGTATATCTCGGCAACCTCATCGAAAAGAAAATTTTCTCTAGCCATTATTCTGCTCCCCCACACTAATAGTCTATCAGAAACAGAGATAAATAGCACAACAAAGCGATAGCTCTTCTCAGACTGGACGAACTGGAATCGTTCAAAAAAAAGGTGTATAATTCAATAATCCAACTCTCTGACATGTTTTCCTTTTCTATACAATCCGAATGGGCGGTGGTGCTGCAAATGTCGTCGAGCGTAATCGTGATAACCGGAATGTCCGGAGCGGGAAAGTCCTCCGCAATTGATGTTCTGGAAGATTTCGGTTTCTTCTGTATGGATAATGTCCCTCCCTCTCTGGTAGATCAACTCGTGAACATCGTGGTCGAAAACGATGTGGAAAAGAGCGCATTCGTCGTCGATATAAGAACTGTAAAGCTCTTCGGTGGCATAGAGAGAATATTGAAGAGCCTTATAGAACTCAAGAGTCGTGGGCTTTCCATAATCTCGATATTTCTCGACGCGGAAGACGATGTTCTTTACTACCGTTATCAGAAGACCCGGCGCGCACATCCGCTTCAACAGGAAGAGCCACTGGAATTGGCGATCGCGAAGGAACGCGCCATTATGAACCCGTTAAAAGAGAGATCAGACTATATAATCGACACTTCGAATATGGATATGAAGGAAATGAAGGAAAGTATAATAAAGATTATCAGGGATCGGAACTACAAGATACCTCCCATGAG
>LVBU01000586.1 GCA_001603185.1 Thermotogales bacterium Thermo_02
GTTATATACCATTCCAAGTTCCTCGCGGATGTTGTGGAAGAGGATCGAGCTCATACCGCTTCCGAAAAGTATGTTAAAGACCTTGAAGGACTCGAACGAAAGGCTGTTCTTCCTTCCTGGAGCTTCTTTTGTCAGCAATAGATGGACCTGCTGCAGATCCTTCCTCCTTTCAAGAATCCATAAAGACTCTCCCGTAATCGAAGGAGATTTAGCTATAGAGAGAGTTCCGTCTTCGGGCATTGAAAGCAGAGTAAGCCGGGCTCTTTCAATGAATTCGTCGGAGAAGTTTCCGGTAACAGCGAATATAGTTCTGCTGGCAACATATTTGCTTTTATAGAAGCCTGCAATAACTTCTTTGCTTAAGCTACCAACAGTCTTATTGTAGCCTAAAATAGGCCTTCCAAAATTCCTGTCCCAGACCTTGCTCATCGTCATATCATAAATTCTGTCAAACGGATCATCCTCTGCAGAGGCAATCTCTTCCAATATTACGCCTCTTTCAAGTTCTATTGATCCTTCATCGAACCTCGGAGAAGAGACAAGATCGTGCATTATCTCCAGTGTCTCCAGCGAACTGGTATCCGGGACTTTGGCATAGTAAACGGTAGAGACTCTTCCGGTATATGCATTGAGGCTTC
This sequence comes from Thermotogales bacterium Thermo_02, assembly GCA_001603185.1. Lineage (GTDB taxonomy): Bacteria > Thermotogota > Thermotogae > Petrotogales > Kosmotogaceae > Mesotoga. Next base: position 639 of record LVBU01000586.1, read on the forward strand.
CGCCTATTCTCTCGATCGGTTCTTTGATCTCGAAGGCGTTTCTCTTCTGCGTTCCTTTGAAAAGGGTGTGCTCCAGAAAGTGAGATACTCCGCTGATGGAGTCATCTTCATCAGCGGAACCAACTTTAATGGCGAAAGCCATGGACACAGTTCTTGTTTCTTCCTTCTTTTCGCCCACTATTGTAGAACCATTAGATAGTTCTTCGTAAAAAATGCTCATAGGTTTATGCTACCTACTTTCTGTTTCGCTCGCCTCTATTTCTATTGTCACTTCTTGGGTAAGGCTTTCTGTTCTCTCTCTTTTCTTCACTAACTTCGACACCCTCAAGCTTGAGGCTGATCTTGCCCATCTGATCTACACCCGAAACTTCCGTCTTTATTATATCTCCGACTTTATGGGACTTAAGAAATTCCTTCGAATTCTCTCCCATCTTCGAAACGTGGAGGAGTCCTGTCTTTCCGGGGGCGAGCTCCACAAAGAATCCGTAAGCCTCTTCTCGAGTTATCTTTCCCTCGAATACCTGTCCGGGTTTTGCTTCGGATATTATTGCTTCAATGACTTTTTCAAGCCGATCAAGCTTTGCGCGATCGTTTCCCACTATCTTTGCCTGTGATTTTTCGTCGTCAATGAATATCGTTGAGTCGTACTCGCTAGAAAGCTTCTTGATGACCTTTCCGCCGGGCCCAATAATCTCGCCGATTTTCTCATAAGGTAGGTCTATTGTTTTGATTATCGGTGCATAATCTGATACTTTATCTCTGGCCTCTGGTATTGCTTCGTACATCAAGTCTATTATCTTTAGGCGAGCTACTCTTGCCTGATCCAGCGCCTGTGTCATTATCTCTCCAGACACACCTGAGACCTTAACATCCATCTGAAAGGCCGTTATTCCATCGCGGGTACCCGTAACCTTGAAATCCATATCACCCATGTGGTCTTCATTACCCAGTATGTCAGTTAGAACAACTGTCTTAGATGTTTCCTTAATCATACCCATTGCAACGCCGGCTACATGTTTCTTCAAAGGTACTCCAGCAGCCATAAGGGCGAGAGAACCCGAACACACCGTTGCCATTGAGGAAGAACCATTTGATTCCAATACTTCCGACACTACCCTAACGGTATATGGAAAGTCTTTATCTTCCGGGACGATATTCTTCAGAGATCTCTCCGCGAGATGACCGTGACCTATCTCTCTTCTTCCCGGTCCTCGCAATCTCTTGACCTCGCCTGTGCTAAATGGTGGGAAGTTATAGTGCAGCATGAAAGACTTGGAACCCTCTTCGAACATGGTGTCGACTATCTGTTCGTCCATTGTGGCACCCAGTGTCACTATTCCAAGACTCTGTGTTTCACCCCTGGTGAATAGGGCAGAACCATGTGCTCTCGGGAGCAAATCGAGTTCGATTGCTATCGGTCTTATCTCGTCATGCTTCCTTCCGTCCATTCTGATGTCTTCTTCGACAACTCTCTGCCTCATGACTTCTTTCTCGACATCATGATAGAAGTCTTTGAGATATCTGACATTGCTGTCTATTTCCTCTTCAGTCCATCGGTCGATGTTTTTCTCATAGAAGAGTTCTATAAGCTCGTTTCTGTAGGTTTTTAACGCCGCATCCTTCGCTTTCTTACCATGAGTGAGCATCAGATCCGCGATTCTCTTTCTGTCTATTAGTCTCTCGAACGCTTCGACGAAACCCTCTGGAGCTTGAGGGATTTCGATCACCCACTTTTCGATCTCGAACTCCTTGATGATTTGCTCCTGAAATGCCACCAATGATTTTATAGCTTCATGAGCGGCTTCCAGTGCTCCTACCATTACCTTCTCTGACACCTCTTTAGCTTCACCCTCAACCATTGTAACCGCATCTTTTGTACCCGCGACAACAATATCAAGTTCCGACCTATCCAGTTCTTCGACGGAAGGGAATATGACATACTTTTCGTCTATGTAACCCACCCGAACTCCTGCTACTATGCCTTCAAATGGAATCTTCGAAAGGTTAAGTGCCATCGATGCTCCGAGAATTCCCCAGATATCCGGTGGATTGTCCGGATCGGCCGACAGCACTGTCAGTATTACTTGCACTTCGTTTCTCATTCCATCGGGAAACAGGGGTCTTATAGGTCTGTCAATTATCCGCGCCGACAGCACGGCGTTATCGCTCGGTCTGCTTTCTCTTTTCAAAAAGCCGCCCGGAATCTTCCCGGCTGCGTAGAACTTTTCCACATATTCGACGGTTAATGGCAGAAAATCTGTATCCATCATTGCCTCTTCGTTGCCATCGACGGTGGCAAGTAATACAGAGTCTGCATAACGGATAACAACAGCGCCGTTAGCCTGTTTCGCCACTCGCCCGTTCTCTATAGTGAGTTTCCGTCCAAAGAACTCTCTTTCCCATTGTCTGTAATTCACTTGAAAACACCTCTTTTTATTCTCAAATACTTAATTATAACAGTTGCCTGAATATCACGCAAAAAAGGAGCGGTTCCCCGCCCCTTTTAATAAGAAATCGACTTGTTCAACCCCTCAATCCGAGTTTGTTGATAAGCTCGATATACAC
>LVBU01000076.1 GCA_001603185.1 Thermotogales bacterium Thermo_02
TATTCTAAACAACGAAGCTCCAATCAGTTTTTCCAGACCGCTTTGCGAATAGAGCCGTAGGCTACTGGATTGGCACAATTTTGCAATATCCTGGTTTAGGATTCGATCTTGTTTTTGATATCTGTGATTGAAATGTGCTAAGATATTCCTACCGGGGGTACGTGATGAAAAAGTCGATTCTCTTTATTATTCTACTTCTATTAATAGCCTTCGATTGCGCTATAGCGAGGTCTCTTGTCTTTGGTGGCGATAGAGACTATCCACCCTATGAGTTTATCGACGAGAACGGGAACCTTTCGGGATTCAACATCGATCTTGTAAGGTCAATAGAGCGCATCACAGGCCTCGAGATAAGTATCGAACTCGATGACTGGAATAAGATTGTCCAGAAGCTGAAGGACGGAAAAATAGCTGCCATAATGGGAATGGCCGCAACTCCCGAACGGGAGATGCTTTACAGTTTTTCGATACCGCACAATTACCTCCAGATGAGCGTTTTCCACAGAAAGCCCGATTCATTCGGAACGATCGAAGACCTCAAGGACAAGACCATAATCGTTCAGCGAAACGGCGTGATGCACGACTACTTAATCGAAAACGCAATCACTGAAAAGATACTGCTTGTCGACAACCCTCTAGAAGGGTTGAAGACCCTTGCCTCCGGAAAGGGAGATTACGGTCTATTCGGAAAGTATCAAGGTCTATACTTCATAACCCAGAACAGGCTTAGCAATCTCGTAGTTTCAGATTCAGCCATCTTTGAAAGAGATTACTCTTTTGCCGTTTCGAAAGAAGACGCATCGCTTCTGAATGCCCTGAACAAAGGACTGCTGCTCATAAGAGAGAGCGGTGAATACAGGGAGCTGTACAAGAAATGGTTCGGCGGTCTTAGCTGGTTTGAAGAGAATATGAGAAATGCCGTAATGTGGGGTTTCGTTGCAGTTGCTCTTTTCACTTCGGCTCTTGTAGGACTTTCATTATGGAATTCAACTTTGAAGAAGAGAGTCGAGAGACGCACTAATGAACTGGCGAAGAAAGTTGCAGAAAACGAGAGCCTTCGTGCCAAAATCAGAAGTCTTCATGAAATCGCTTTTCTGATGGAGAAGTGCAGTAGTGAAGAGGAAGTCTACGACTTGATCGTCAAAGCGGCGCGTGAGATTTTAAGCTTTGATTATTATAGTCTGGATGTCCTTGAAGGTGAGTCACTGGTAGTGAAGAGAGATTCACAGAATATCGCAGTCAACTCGTCCTATCCAAAAAACGATGGAGTCGCCGGCAGAACTTTTGTGACAGGAGATACGATAGTTATCGACGATGTAACTTCAGTCGCCGACGCAAAACCCTCAGACAGCAAGATCAGATCGGTCCTAAGTATTCCGATAGGCCCTTTTGGCGTATTTCAAACAATCTCCTTTCAGCCGGCGGCTTTCAAAAACGATGACGTAGAGCTTGCGGAGTTGCTCCTGTATCATGCTGTAGGAGCTATAGGAAGTATAAGAAAGACTCAGGAAATACGTTTCATAGCATTCCACGATTCGCTTACGGGACTGTACAACCGTACATTCTTCGATGAAGAGGTCTCGAGGATGGCCACTTCCAGAAACCTGCCAATAAGTATTATCTTCTGCGATGTGAACGGTCTGAAGAATATAAACGACAACTTCGGACATTTCTTTGGAGACGAATACTTGAAGACAGTCGCCGACATCGTCAAGGGATCCTGCAGAACCGAGGATCTCGTAGTTCGCTGGGGCGGCGACGAATTCGTGATTCTTCTTCTGAAGACTCCGACAGTAAAGGCCAGAGAGATAGTCTGCAGAATAGAGGAGAAACTCAAACAGATAGACACTTTTCCTGTAGCTTTAAGCGCCGCTTTCGGAGTCGCCACAAAGACAGATGAGAATGAAAGCATAAGCGAGATCCTTGAAGAGGCAGAGTTCGAGATGTATGATCATAAGAAGATTCTGAAAGGTTCACCGGATAAGGTTTGAGGCTTCCAAGACACTATGGTTGTCTTTGAAGCGCCACCAAGCAAAAACATATTCAAATCGCGGTTACCGTGTTCTTACCTCTGGCTTTTGACTCGTACAAGGCTTTGTCCGCTCGTCTCAGGATATCATCGTAGCTTGAGTCGTTTTCCTTTTTCGAGGAGACTCCGATACTGATAGACAGCTCTCCGATTTCGGGAAATTCAAGTTCTCTTAGGCCCTTCTGGAGTTTTGCTGCCATGTCGACCGCCCCTTTCAGATCGGTCTCCGGGGTGACTATGAGGAACTCGTCGCCTCCCCAGCGTCCCAGTGAATCACTCTTCCTTATCCTGCTGGAAACAAACGAGGCGACCGATTTCAATGCCGTATCGCCTGCCAGGTGACCGAGAGTATCATTTATCCTCTTCAGGTCATCCAAATCAAACATGATGAAAGATAGTGTCTTGCTGTATCTCATAGCCCTTTCCATCTCGACGCTGAGAATGTGATTCAAAGAGTATCTGTTCATGACTCCCGTAAGCATATCGGTAGTCGCCAGCTTTCTGTACAATTCCTGACTCTCTCTCAAGGCTTCCTCTACAAGCTTCCGAGATGTTATATCTATGTGAGTGCCGAGTATTCGAAAGGCCTTTCCATCTTCATCTCTTTCCGAGACCTCGCCTCTATCGTGTACCCAGATCCAGTCTCCGGTCTTGGAAAGCATTCTGTATTCGATTTCGAAGAAATCCGAATCGCCGTTATAACACTTGTAGAGGGACTCGAGAGCAGGGATAAGATCTTCAGGATGAACGTGGGATTTCCACTCCTGAAAACTGAGATGCAATTCGCCAGATTTGTATCCCATAATCTGGTAATACCTCTCGTTGAGAGCCATCTCTCCGCCACCGGCCTTCCAGTCCCACAGACCGATATTTCCCCCCTTAACGGCAAGGGCGAGGCTTTCCTCACTCTTTCTCAACGCTTCTTCAATCCTCTTTCGATCGGTGACTTCCGTTAGCAGGAGAACGGAGCCTCTTCGCTTGCCCCGCTTGCCTAGTATATCCGTCCTTCGCAACTCGATAATTCTATTATCGTGAATCAGCTCTGATTGAGAGGCATTAGAACCGAGAAAGCGTACAACGCCAGGAATATGTCTAAATGCAATTTCGAAATGAACGCCGAGAATATTGGAATCATCAACCGTAAGGAGTCTGTTTGCCATCGGATTTGAGTCTATAACAAGTTTTGAATCGTCTATCACCACGATCCCGTCCTGCAGACTCTCCACTATCGTCTCTCTCGCTATCGGCCGGAGATCGAGGATCCTGAACCTGAAAATTGAAACCGCCGCAAAAAAAGCCGCTATTGAGAATGCGACGGGCGTCAGGTCGAGATATCCGACCGGGAATATTCTGAATATATAGTTCACGTTGACCAGAACGGGAGCGAGTGTTCCAATCAATATAAGACTGAGTTGCTTGCGATAAGATTCCGCTGAATAAACGAACTCTCTTATTAGAACCAGTATTCCAGCGACAAGCATCAGGTATGTGTACGAAATGTTGATCCAGAAGAGAGGTCCGTGTACTAGCTTCTGAATAGGAAAGCCTCCCTGAATTTCCAGCGCACTCACTTCATAGAAAAACCAGTGAATCTCGTTTGTCCACATCGAGATCACTGTGAACAGAGGTATCAAGAAGAGTAAGAAGAGTCTTCCCGCTGAGAACCACTTTCTTCTGTCTGCAACGGCCATCACAAAGAGAAAGAAGAACACCGGCACTGTTGCGATTCCCGGATAAGAGATTCTATTGAAAAGCCGCATCGTCTCGAGTTCACTGCTTAACAGCTCAAGGCCATACATCGTCGACCACAGAGTAATGCTCAGCAGAAGAAACCCGAGTGTTCGCGCCCCTATTAGATTTCCTTTGCGAAAACAGTAGAACCCCAGTATGAAACAGGCAGCTGCCGGAATGAACATCAAGATCGCAAATGGATTCATGACCAATTACCTCCACCGGAATCAAACTCCCGAGAGTTTTCCGCTTTCCGAGAAGACCTCGACCTGTAAATTATTGAAGAAATCTCTGCTTCAGTCACCACAGACTCCCTGCAGGTTCTCGAAAGGCACCCAGCCCTCAATACCATCGGAGTTTCTACACCATAGCCAACCGTTTAGAGACTTTTCGCAGGATAGTATCTCGCCCTTCGATACGTCAAGTTCAGCTGCGGAGTATTCCTCGAGCACTGTTCCCTGATCGGCCACTTCAGTTTTTTCAACTATCTGCTCGGGTACCCAACCGCTCTTACCCGTTAAACAGCAAGTGCAGAAGACCCAGTTCTTCCACTTCTCATTTCCCTCATAGATTTCACCGATGGTCACTTGCTGGTCTCTCTTCAATTCGATAGGGTCCGGATAATCGCTCTTCCTAGATACTAGTACTCTCCAGTTTATCGCAATCACCCCCTTTCCGCAAAATCCAGTTTCCTTCACACAATCTTGAAAAACACATGATATTAGTATAG
>LVBU01000077.1 GCA_001603185.1 Thermotogales bacterium Thermo_02
CTATATTGTTGGCTTGCCTAACTACTGGAGGGGTATTTTTGATAAGAGATTTCTTCAAACACAACTGGCTTAAATACTTGGTAGGCGCCCTCTTCCTAATATCAGTCGATATATTGATGCTCGTAACGCCGAGAGTCATGGGACGTATAGTTGACGAATTGAGGAGCGGGGTTCAAGATATGGACTTCGTTGGATTACTGATTCTTGCAGTTATTGGCGTCGCTTTTGGTCTCTTCATTACAAGGCTCTTCTGGAGAGTCTTTATTATGGGTGCAGCTCGCAGGTTTGAGTACTATTCGCGCAGAACACTCTTTGAGAAACTGCTGAATCTTCCTCCAACTTTCTATGATAAGACAAGGGTTGGTGACTTGATGGCCAGGTTCACAAACGATGTGAACGCCGTGAGAATGGCTATGGGACCGGCTATTGTAATGACTATAGATGGGCTCTTTCTGATAACCGTTACCATTGTCGCTATGGGATCATTTACCAGCTGGAATCTTACCTGGATTGCGATCACGCCATTTCCAGCGCTGGCTATTGTTTCTACTTTCTTTGGTCGTATTATACATAAGAGGTTTAAGAGCGTACAGGCTTCATTTTCGGACCTTACGGATACCGTCGAAGAGTCAATTTCGGGCATACGTCTCATAAAGAGCTATGGAATTGAAGATCTGAGAAAGGGTACTCTGGTAGATAAATCAGATAATTATGTTGATGAAAACATGAAACTCGTAAGGATTTGGGGTATGTTCTTTCCGCTGATTCAGACTCTCTCCATGCTGGGTTCGGTACTGGCCACTCTATTTGGAGGAAGAATGGTGATTCTCGGACAACTCACCCTTGGGGAATACGTTACATTCACCGCATATCTGGGGATGCTCATCTGGCCAATGACCGCTTTCGGTTGGGTTATAAACATAATCCAGAGGGGAAGAGCCTCATATAAGAGGTTAACAGAGGTCCTCGAAGAGGATAGTAATATTCTGGTGGAAAATCCGGTGAAGATAGAGGATTTCAAGGGTCATATCGCCATGAAGAACCTCACTTTCACATATCCCACGGGAAGCCATCCCATACTTGAAGAGATAGATTTCGAAGTTCAGCCCGGTTCCAAAGTAGCCATAGTAGGTACAACAGGCTCGGGAAAGTCGACCATAGCAAAACTAATCGCCCGACTCTATCCGATTCAAGAAGGCAGGCTCTTCATTGACGGATACGACATCAATAGAATAGAGCCTTCAATGATGAGAGAGAACGTGGCATACGTTCCTCAAGAGACATTCCTTTTTTCGGAAACAGTAAGAAACAATATTCGATTCGGCGATATGAGTATTCCCGATCAAGACGTAGAGAAGTATGCGATGATAGCCGCCATTCACGAAGATATTCTGGGCTTCCCAAAAGCGTACGAAACGCTCGTCGGCGAAAGAGGTGTTACGCTTTCAGGCGGACAGAAACAGAGAATAGCTATTGCAAGAGCCCTGATTAAGGAAGCGTCGATTATTGTTCTTGATGATTGTCTTTCCGCTGTGGATACGGAAACCGAGGCCAAAATACTCAACTCTCTACGAAACTCAGGCCGTATGCGTTCGATCGTCGTGATATCGCACAGACTGAAAGCGGTAGTCGACGCCGATATGATATATGTTATGCACGACGGAAGAGTTGTTGAGAGCGGCAGGCATTTGGAGCTTGTCGAGAACGGCGGGCTTTACCAGAGAATGTACGAACGCCAGATGCTTGAAGAAAAACTCAGGGGGGAATAGAAATGGCTCAAAGCGTATACGGCGAAGCTGAAGAAAAGCAAAAGGTCGAAGATTGGCGGGTTATCTTCAGGCTCTGGAAATACACGAAGCCATATCTTTCCATACTGGTGTTTGCCCTCGTTCTCATAGGAATCTCGACCGCCCTGGACCTTCTTCCGCCTCTCCTTTCCAAGATGGCGATAGACGACTACATGAACAATCAATACTCTCTCAACATTATCGAGAGGGACGAGTCTGTGGTGCTTTCAAAATCAAGCGACGGCCAGTTCTCTTTGCGACAGACTACGGATGGCCATTACATTGCTACAGATGGAAAGACTGAGTACCCGATAAGTACCGAACAACTTAAGAAACTTCGAGTTGAAGATTTGAACGGTCTGGGACGCATAGCACTATACATGATCATAATACTAGTCTCGCTCTTCTTCACAAATTACGGTCAGGTTTATCTGACATCCTTCATGGGTCAGAAGATTACGCACGGAATAAGAGTTGATCTGTTCAATCATCTCTTGAAAGTTCCAATGCGTTTCTTCGACACCAACCCGAGCGGAAGACTCGCTACGAGAGTTGCCAACGATACTCAGAATATGGCTGAGTTTTTCACAAGTGTTATAACTTCGATAGTGAAAGACGTACTGCTTCTGGGCGGGATAATAGTAATCATGCTGAATATGTCGCTTTATCTTGGAGCGATAACGCTTTTCATACTCCCGGTTATTGGTGTTGCGATCTTCCTGTTCCGTTACTTTGACAGACTCGCATACAGAAAGGTCAGAGCGAGGCTCGCAATCATTAACGCCTTCCTCGCCGAACATATATCCGGTATGTCTATAGTACAGCTCTTCAACCAGGAAGGACGCAAGCGCCGGGAATTCGACGGTGTGAACAAAAGTCATTACAAGAGTCTTATAGAACAACTCTGGGTCTTTGCGATCTTTAGACCTCTTCTCGATTTGCTTTATTACCTTACAATTGCTCTTGTTGTCTGGTTCGGAGCGAAGGGCATAGTCGGTATGACTCTTGAATTCGGTGTACTTGTGGCGTTTGTCGCCTACATCGATATGTTTTTCAGACCTCTAAACGACATAGCCGAGAAGTATGATATTGTCCAGAACGCTCTGGCTTCAGCCGAAAAGATATTCAAACTCATGGACGAGAAAGAGGAAGTCTATCATCTTGACAGGAAAGCTTCGATGAAACTTGAGGGAAGCATAGAGTTTGAAGATGTGGCCTTTGCCTATGATGGAGAACACAGGGTGTTGAAGGGCATAAGTTTCTCGGTGAAACCGAAAGAGAAAGTGGCGTTCGTTGGGGAGACCGGGGCCGGAAAGACATCGATAATCAGCATTCTTACAGGTTTATATAGAGTTCAATCAGGAAAGATT
>LVBU01000078.1 GCA_001603185.1 Thermotogales bacterium Thermo_02
TTTTTCAAAGCTTCCATGGCTTGTTCTATGTAGTAAGCTTTTTCTCTGGGTTCCAGAATTCCATTCCGGTACGGCATTTTCCTGCGGCTTTGTAAATAGCCACGGGCGAATTTGTGGTAAGTTTCGACCACAAGCTTTGACGACCTAGAGCTACTTATTCCACGCATATATTCAACCAAAGCACCATTAAATGTCACGAGCAATACTTTGCCGCCATTTGGAATATTGGCGAGATGATGAGCGCGCAGCATAGCAATGGTTGTTTTGCCGCTACCGGCAGTTCCTAAAACAACTATATGTCCTTTTGCAGGAAGAGCTAAGACCTCTTCCTGCTTTCCTGTTGGCGTAATTCCAAATATCATTATATCCCCCTCGGATTGTCATATACTATGTAATCGAGTGTCTGCGTACGTTAAGAGTCACTTCGACTCCTATTCGCATCGGCATATATTTGTCAAGCAGTGAAAAAAACCTTATTATGGCTCTTTCCAAAAAGGTGGACGAGTTCATGGAGTATGACGTATTCAAGACACTCCGGCATTTGTTATGAAAGCCGAAGGTTAAGTCATATCTTGCCTTTTTTTCGTATTACAGATTTCCCCGGCACACGGTCATGTGTTTTTTGCATACTACTAGCGTTAAGACTCGTTTTTTCCTTCAATTTTTGGAGCTGCTGCTGACCGCATTTTCGTGGCGACTGTTTGTCTGGCTATCTCAGTTCATGTTATACCCTTCTTGTTCAAGTATTCTCATTTCAATGACCTGCTTTTCTCTCAACACCTGAACTCTTCCCTTTTGGCTGAGAATATTCAAATGCAAATCTGCAATTCCTCTCGATGCTTTTTTTCACATTTTCTGTCGGTGTCTTTCTTTTGCTGTTGATGTCAGCAAGTAGCTCTTGCAACTATATGACATTCATCGCCAACTATTGAATGCTTATCTTCTGGCTTCAATTCCTTGAGAAGTCTTGTCTTACAGATCGCACATAAGCCACCTGAGTTCGCCCAAAGACGTTTTCTAGTTTTGTCGGAGATAGCCATCAAGAACCTCCATGAATCAACGATCTTTGATCATTTCAATGAAATTCAGTCCTTCTTCGAGTATCCTTGTTCCTTCAGGCGTAAGACCAGACTCAAATATCTTCTGCCAGAAGGTATAGACTTGCTTTCCCCCAAACAGAGTGAGAGAGAGATCTCGATTGACCCAAAAGGGAAGATCCCGAAGATTAGCCACGAAATTTCTAATGTTCTTCCAGAGAAGTTCAGGGTGGTTGTAGTGCATTATCATGGACTTATTTACGACTTTCCCCATCATTGCATAATACGATTCCATTACCGTTCTTATGATTATCAACCAGCTATACAAGATCTCCTCTTTTGCCATTCTGTAAGCGGTCAGATGGAGATCTGGTATATCTTCTCCTTTCTGAATCCTGTTCTCAATTCGGTAAGTCCCTATCTCAAAGTCGAATCTATCTATGAAGACCTCCTCTGCAATAATCGACATTAGTTTGATTATCTGATTGACTTCTAGCTGTCTCGCATTCTCCTCTGCCTGAATTTTGTAACCGAGAGACGTATCAAGAATATCTCCATAAATGAAGAAAGAATAGAAAGTCTTCTCAATGGTGCTGTAAGACAAAGGTTTTTCTTTCGCCCTACCACCAAAATCGATGAAATCAATGAGTCTGTTTTCTGGGTGTTGCCTTATGGAGTCTCTGACATTGTCAAGAATGTATCGCTTAATTTCTCTCGTCTCTCCTCTAAAATGCCTTACAAGATCTTTTTCCGAGAAACTCAAGTCTTCATCAGAAAGACCTCTGTCTTCTTGGTACTTCAATATTCTATCCCTATACAGCGAACTCCCAAGATGTCTTTGGACTGACTTGTCAAATGCGATTTGCCTTAAGCTTGTTCCAGCATTTGTATTTGTAGCAAGCAGAACATCAATATCCGGGTTCACGAATACCCTGAGTGGCAATCTTCTCACTCCCAAAAGTATTTGAGATGCGGCTTTGTGTTGTCCATCAAACACTTTGACTTCTGCTTTTCCTAGATCATCTGTAGATATCCACGCCAATGGAATATGAAGCTGAGGACGCTTCAAGTAGAATTCCTTCACGAGCTTTGATATGTTTTTTCCTATCGATCTTGGATTTATACGATCATCATGATGTAAGTATTCTATCGGAAGAATGGTAAAACAGTATCTGAAGCTACTCAATTCATCAGTGAACAATGGTGCTCTGTAGATTGCGTTGTCGCCAATTTCTGGTAGGGAAAACTCCAGAGAATTGTTGTCATCCGAAATTTTGGCCGATAACTTATGAAGGGAACCACCAAAAGAATGCAAGACATCACCCAAATTGACGCCACCATCGTCTCTGTTGCTATTATTTCGTATTTGCTCAAATCTAGCAAGTGCTCTTGCCACCTGCAAATCACTATCCTGTTTTGACGCATTGCAACTAGCATGAGACAAAGCGAAGTTGTCGGGATGGTCTCTTCCGTTTGCTTTCAGAGGAATGACATGATCGATCTGCATTGAGTCAGAATGAAGCACCAAATCTATTTGCTGCTGACAAATGAAGCAATTGCCACTTTGTCTCTCGTGAAGCTGTTTAATAAGAGATTGTCTTTGTTGTGGAGATAAGCTGTTAAGATAAGCAGAATGCATTTTGATACCTCCCTTACTGAGAATAGCATTGCATTAGATCAGTTCATTTCAGTAGTTTTGTTTCTTACTGTGTTGTTCAGTCGTTCGCGCAATTCCTTGCCGTAGTGAAGTCAGTTATCCCGCAGCGGTCTTTCCCTTGACAAGAATCCTTTAATGACCACCCATTCTATCAAAAAGATCTATGATAATACGCTTAGCAGGCTTGACCGACTGAGGGACTCGTCAACTAAACCTTGTAGTGCACGGCAAGGAATGTGTTCTCTCTATCCCCGCTCTCGAGTCTTCCTGACTTACCTGTGGACACTGCGGTCGCTTTGCTGGTGTTCTTCAGTATATATCATGTGTTTGCTTTTCAAAGATCGCGAATGTGGAAAAAATGGAGTCTGATTATTCCGAGTTATTCAAAACCCAGAGCTTTGAACACAGCTTCCTGCGGTGTACTGTAAAATATCAAGCTGAACGCGCCGATGAGGTCTGACGGAACAGTTCCAAGTTCGGCGGCAGATGTTATAGGTATCAGTACCTTCTTCGCTCCGACATCAAGACAGACTTGCAGAACGCTTGCCAGTTCCTCGACCTTGAGGATTGTGCCGCTGATGCTTATTTCGCCTAGCACCGCGAGGCTCGAAAGAGTCGGCTTGCTCAACGCACAGGACGCAAGCGCAATTACAGTCGGCAGGGTCAGAGACTTCGTCATCCCGATGCCATTGAGGTCTTGGTAGTTGATGATGTAGTCCTTTGTGGTTGTACTTAGCTGCCCGCTTATATGATTGCCGCTGGCTTTCAGATAGTTAAAAGCGGTATTTGTGGCTTCCTTTGCATCACGGTCAGCCCCGAGTCCTGTGCGCTCGAATTTTCCGTTTCCGGGTAACATTTGAGTTTCGAGGCGGTACACGCCTATCATACCGCTTTTGCTCTGAGAGACAGTGTAAACGTTGCCGGGGTTAGTCAAGCCTTCAGGGATTATCTTGCCGCCACCCTGTTCCGGGACGGAAACGTAGCGTTCTTCAAAGGTCTCATTGTCGATGTAGGAGAAGTTTACATCGTAGAACTCCATCCCGCCGATTTTCTTTAGCTGTTCCTTTACTCGACGACGCATTTCGAGAGCAAAGGTCAGGATTTCCTCGATCTCATTCTTGGTGAACTCGCCGTTCGGGTAAAGCAGTTTGGCAAAGCCTGACACGATTTTGCGGACGGCAATAACGTCACGCTGGTTCAGGTTGTTGCCTAAGTGGAAGTATTTGTCACAGACATCGCCGAAAGACTCTTTCCGCATTTCTCGCATAAACTCGGCAAGGTAGTCCGTAATAAATCCGTAGTCGTTTGTGAACGATTCGGGACGATATTTTGGTATCTCCCAACCCGGGATATAGCAGTGCATACGGTCAATAAACGCCGTATCATACGCCATTGCTTCAGGGAATGGATCAAAGAGGTGCGAAGTTTTTAGCATTACATCCACACTCTGGTTGATATTACCTATGAAAACCATTGAAGCGGAAGCCGCCTTTTCCTCCTTGCCTCTGGCAAATGAGCCGGAAGCCATGTAGTCTTTCATTATCTGAACGCCATCTTTGTCCTTGAAGGTTATGCCTGCCACTTCATCGAAAGCCACGCAGTCCCACAGTCCCACGAGACCGACTTGCTTGCTCGACATATTGTAGAAGAGGTTAGCGACCGTGGTCTGTCCTCCGGAAACAAGAATAGAGTTTGGCGAAATTTCCTTGTAGAGATGCGACTTGCCCGTGCTTCGGGGCCCCAGTTCGCAGAGGTTGACGTTGTTTTCAATTAGCGGAAGCATACGGGCGAGTTGCAGCCACTTCTCGCGGTTGGTAAAACGGTCGGCTTCCATGCCCGTGGAGCGGAGCAGAATGGTGATCCACTCGTCCCTTGTAAAGGCACGGCGACCGTTCTTGATTTCGTCCATGTCTATATGTGGCATCTGAATTGGTGTCAGTTTCACAATACGGATGGGCGTAGACTTCTTGTCTTCCTCGATGTACTCGTATTCAAGCCCTACAATGCACCAGATACCTCCGCAGAGTAGACGGTCATACTTTGATACATAGTCCGAAGATATGGGAATAAAGCGGATACCGAGGTTTGAAAAGTCGGCTTCGTAGCGGTCTTGTTTTATGTTCAAGCTCACCGTGATACGGTCGATGACTGTATAGCTACCACGCTCACGTAAGGCTGACAGCACCTTTTGCGCTTCGTCAGGGCGCACAAAGTTCTCCGCGAGAATTCGCTTGACGTTTCTCACCCCGTCTCCAATTATTTCAGGATCGTCGGATGAGCAATACTGCCCAAGCAAAAACTCCAAGACATAGACGGGCACATTTGCGCCTTCTTTAATGGCCTTAGTTAAGTCTTTGCGTACAATCTTACCGTCAAAATGCTCACGCAGTTTCCGATAGATGACCTCATTCGTATCATCCGTTTCTGGCGTGTATTGGTTTGATTCTAAGTCCATCGCGGAATCCTCCTTGTGTGTTACAGGCCAAAGCCGAAATCATCGGCAAACGCTATATCAATGCGGAACTCGATTTCTTCAGGCGCATCTGTGTCGTTGGCAATGACAAGATGGTAGATTTTATTTCGGTTGTACTGCATCTGCTTCAGTGTGAACCTCACACGGAACACGCGGTCTGAAGCGTTTTTGCTCGTTCTGTCGGCGATTACCGTCTGGAAGTCGCTTACTGGAACACCTTCATCGTTGATAAAGTGAAGACTGTAATTGCACGGCTGCACCTTTTCACCCACGGGGTGCTTTTGCAGAAAGTCGAGTGAGAACATCAAATTCGATACCTTACGACTTTCGGATATGAGTAAAAGCCCCGGATTCTGTACCTCAACATACTTTTTATAGCCCGTGCGCATACCCTTATATACGATGACGGGTACGACCATCTCTTGCAGACTAATGCCGCCATGAACATAGTTCTCGCCGCCGCCCTGTACCTTGATGCGGACGGTATCCTGCGGCGCATAGCCTTTCATCGGTTCGCCGCCGATTGTCCGTTCTGTTTTAACGGGCAGCAGATAGTCAGCAGTCGTTTCAGGTGACACAAGTGCGTAACGTCTACCCAGTTCCAAAATGTCGCCGTTAAAGGTCTGCCTGCTGATTTTCTGGCTTTCTTCAAGCGGTCTGTAGGTGTACAGGAAGCCATGGTCGGCGGTAATGAAGATGTTGACAGCACTCAAATCACCTGTGATAATCTTGACGATAGTGGTCAGTTCGTCTATAGCTGTGTCACATGCTTCGAACACCTTTGTTTCGGTGTGCGATTTATCTCCGGTAGCGTCAATCGCATTGTGATAGATATAAATGATTTCCTTGCCGGCAACCAAATCACGCCGTTCCTGTTTTTTCATCTGGAGCAGTTCTTTATAGGTTACGGCCACGCTGTCAGTGTTGGCGGCGTTCAGTATTGCGCCGCGTTGTGCCGTGCTGGCGGTAGGCTTTCCGTCTACAAACACGTCTATTTTGTCGTTCACCGACACTTCATTACCGGGTAGTAGTGCCGCCATACCAAACTTCGTTATACTTGGGAAGACCGCTTGCACGGATTCCAGTGTCGCCTTGCCCTTAGTTTTATGGCTGAGGGATTCGGAGAGTTCGGCGGCTACCTCATAGCGCAATGCGTCGGAAATTATCACGTACACTCGGTTGCCTTTGCTCACATTCGGCGAAACATAAAGGTTGTAGGATTGGCGCTGTTCATTTATCTCTGAAACATAACCGAGTGAATCCAAATCGCCCGCTATGGCTTTTGTCCAAGCCAAGGTGAGCTGTTTCAAGAACCACTCGCTGTATAAACCCTCAACCACATCGGAACACTTCTTCAAAGCATCCTCCAAGATGGTGTTCGGGTATTTTAGCGTATTGCCGAAACAGTAATGGAAGCGCCTGTAATGACTGTCCATTTTATAAGCTTCGTTCGTGTAAAGTTTCCAGATCCTCGAAGGCTCGACGATGTGGAAGCCTTCAATATGCGCCAGATAAAACTCTTGCATCTTGGCGATATAGTAAAGGCTTTCGAGGTAATCCTCGGTCAACGCATACCAGGCGGCGGTGCGGCGGTTCTCGACCGCAACGATGATGTCCTCAGCCTTTATAACATTTTCCCCAACCTCCGCAAAGAAGCGCTTCAGTATGCTTTCATTGATTGCGGGAAAAGTATCGCTCTTTGAAAGGACATCTATTTCCGTTTTGTCAAAACGGTTAGCAAGACGTAGTTCGTTTTCTATATAGCGACAAATCTCAATCAAGCCTTCGCTTCCTTCGCCACGCTGCCATTCATGCACAAGCTGATAGCAGTATGCTTTACATGAATCGGAAACAAACCGTTCCAAGCCACGCAGAGCAGAAGGAGGCATCGTCTGGGACAAGGCGGTGATAAGGATATGTGCAGCAAGGTCTGAAAGTGGGCGACCCTTCGCGTTTATATAGCCTGTGTATTTCTGCGCAAGCTGCCAGAAAGCTTCGATATTACCGAACTTCTCTATGTTAATCAGCGCATCGTTGCTTTCTTTCTCCAAGCCAGCTGTCAACAAGGCGATAATGACATCTTGAGCCGAACCGCCGTTCAGGCCGCACAACACCGCCATTATATCAATGTGCAGTTGGAGCGGTGTCTGGTATGTACGTCCGATACGGCGTAGCTTCGCCTTGCGGTCTTTGTTGTCTAGAAATTTGGCGTACAGTTTCATCGTCTTTCTCATCGCGGAGGACGGCTCAACGAGAAGTTCCTCCATTTGGAGCGACACAAGGTCTGCACGGAACTCTTCGCTGTATAACTTTATATCAAGTAACCAGTCATCATGCTGGTCTCTTTCGTAAGATAGCGGATCGTAGACAAGGTAATCGCCTGTAAGATCGTCCGACGAGAGCAGCTTCTTAGCTGCGAAGTTGCTTGTACCTGTGAGCTTGATAATGTTCACCCCTGGCAGATCGAGTTCGTCAATCGCATCCGTGAACTCGCCGTCCTCGTCGTGCCAGAAGACGATTCGGCGTTTATGAAATTCCGACTTTCGCGCGGCGAACCGTTCCGCAAGCCTTAGCTTTATCGTTTCTGACAGCATAGTGTCCTCCTATATCTTCGCCAGGACGTCTGTGAAGATTTCGTAGTTCTTCTTCACACCATCGTCGAGGTCTATCTCGATGTTTTGATCGGCAAGGTGGTGAACCTTCTCTTCAAAAACAGTGATTTCTTTCAGTTGTTCTGTCAGCTTATTCTGCTTTTTTAGGAGCCGCGTCCGCTCTGCACCCGTTGCGGTGTTAAGGGCAGCTGTGATATGCGAAAGCTGGGTGCGGTAACGCTCCTGCTGTTCGTGGACGTAATCGGTCCGCAGTTTTGCGAGCAGGTCACGCGAATAGCGGTGCATATAGATGAGCGCCTTGAAGCCGTTCTTTTTACCGCTGTCAAACAGCCAGTAAATCGGGCGTTTCTGATAAATTGTGCAGTGATCGGCGTAGAAGTCATTGAGAAAGTAGTTACGAATGATTTCACGCGACGTGCCCCTGCCGCCAATTGCGTCGGCGATGTATTTTAGATTTTCCTCCAATGTTTCAGTGCCGTAGACCACACGCACAAAATCCACAAAGCGACCCACGATGTCGTCGTCAAAATACTCGTCGTCGCAGATGGGGAGGATATTGTCCTTGTCGGGAATGAAACTATTGTACTTAGCTTTATCCCATTCGCCGCCTGCATAGGCAAGATCCTCTATGTCGAGTGAATACCGCCCGAACATACAGCCCACGGCGTAGCTGATTAGACTGCGAATCTCACGTCCCAAATCGGCACGACGCACGGTCACGTCCTTGTCCTCCACATCGGGCGTGAGTTCATCCTGCAAACCGTAGATATTGATAAAGATACGATTGAGTTCTTCCTCGTTGGCTTTAAGCGTATCGAACCGTTGCGCCGCCTCGCGCTTCCATTTTGCAAAAGCCGCTGCGATTGTATGCTCATCGCAAATCAGCGGGTGACGTTTGAAGTCCCATGAGGTTTCAAAAGAATCCCAGTCGGTGCGGGAGAGGAAAACGCAGTTCTGAGTCAAAATCGCTATATCAGTATTTCTAATAATTCCGTCTGGTACGGGTATTGCGTTAATGTGACCAGGCAAAAAATTCATAGTCGGACTTAATAGTAAAAGGAAATGCATTCCAACAATAGAGTTTAACAACGCTATCATTTGCATAATATCATCGCTAGTTACGGTACAAATTGGCCCCGCATCGTCAAACAGATAGCCAGCAGGCACATATC
>LVBU01000079.1 GCA_001603185.1 Thermotogales bacterium Thermo_02
GTCCCAGATACCGATACGCAATACTCGTTTCCGAGTTCAAGAGCGATGGAGTACAGCCCGGTGTTCTGGGGATCAAACACTACCTGGGTGAAGCCGTATCTATCCCTAAGAAGTACGAATTTGATTCCACCGAGATCCCTGATCCTGTCCACCCAGCCGTTCAATGTAACTTTTTTGCCCGTGTCGGATTCTCTCAATTCGCCACAGGTGTGGGTTCTATTCTTCAAGAACAACACCTCCCATAGATCCAATATTACCACGGGAGTTTATAGGATGGAATGGCAATTTATGGTAGAATGATCTCGAATATTTCCTTCGGGGAGGTGTAGAAATGAAAAAGAGATTCTTGCTAGCCTCGCTGCTTATTTTCGGTCTGGTGTTTACTTCGATAGCGGCGGTTAATTATGTTGATGTGGCTCAGAACCACTGGGCTTACAATGCCGTTATTAACCTGACTAACCTGGGAATACTGACCGGGGTACAGGGTGCCGATGGCAAGATGTATTTCAACGGAAACGATCCATTGACAAGGTATCAGACTGCCGTTATGCTTCAGAGAATCCTTGACTATGTCGAACTGAATTTCGCCAAGCAGGGAACAATCCCGCAGGGTGGGACGGTTGACACAAGGGTAATGTCGAGAATTGAGGCGCTGGAACTGGCCCTTACCGATGCCAGCGGAAGACTAGTAGATGCGATGGATCTTCAATTGAGATTGAACGCGCTCGAAAACAGAGTGAATTCGATTGGCGTTGGTACAAATGGGGGCACGGTCTCTCAGTCAACAGTCGATTCTCTCAGACAGCAGATAATGAAGTTCGTGGAAGACCTTTCTCTGACCACTAAGAAGATAGACACACTCTCGGTTGACGTTCAGAACATGCAGAACAATATGGCGAATTTCTCCGCCATGGAGACGAAAGTCAACGATGCGGTCCGGAGAGTGGACACTCTCAGCGCGAGCATAAGCTCGATTCAGATGAGCCTTTCGACACACGACAGGGCGCTTTCCAATCTAGAATCAAGCTTGCAGACTCTCTCCGCTTCTGTAAGCGGCTTCGACGCGAAACTCAGCACCATAACCAACAGAGCGTCTACCAATGCGATGGAAATAGCCTCTCTCAAAGAGACTATAAATACTATGTCGGGAAACACATCTTCGATAAGGGATCTACAGAGTAAGATAACGTCGCTGGAAACTCAGATAGCCAACATTAAGCTTCCTGCCGACGCAACGAAGAAGCTCGACGACCTTACTGTCAGGGTTAACACTATTGCCTCGGAATACGTCAAGGTTGCAGATGTACAGAACTTCGTAACCAAGACAGACCTGAAGGCTAATCTGAATCTTTACGCCGGAATCGACGAACTGGCAAAAGTTAAGGAGGACGGTATTTCTCTGGCAAACAGCCTTGCCTCTCTCAGAAGTGATTTCAACTCCGAGACGGGGATCATCAAGAGCGATATCGGTAATCTTCAGAGAAGCGCCAATGCCATAAACGAAATCGTGGCCTCCCATGAGAACGAAATCGCTTCACTCAAGAACTCTCTAAGTGCTGTCACGACTATGAGAAGCGACCTTACTGCTCTCAACACGAAGTTCAATGCCCTTACCGATCAGCAGTCCAAGAACCAGACGGCTAATCAGGCGAGCATCGCAGATCTCGAGAAGAGAATGAATGAAGCCATGAATATCATGAAGGTCTCTCTTGAAGGCGAACTGGCGAAAGTCGCCCTCAATATGGATACGATAAACACTCAACTCAGCAGAAACGAGAGCAACATTAAAGCCCTTCAGACAAAGACAGACTCGCTGGAGTCCAGACTCAACGCGACAGTCATCAATCTCGAGAGATACCTCAAAACAAGCGATCTCGAGACGCAACCGGTTATCTCCAACCTCTCTGACAGAGTGGCCGAGATAAACAAGGCGACTGTGGACGCTGCGAGCAAGTCCGATGTGGAAGAGCTTCAGAAGAAGATGCAGCCCTGGTTGATCCTCTCGACGATCAGCGGGCTCGCCGGTCTTGGAATAGCGATCTGGGCTCTGTTGGCT
>LVBU01000080.1 GCA_001603185.1 Thermotogales bacterium Thermo_02
CTTTCAGGAACTGTCGGCCACTATCAATGAAGTTGCGATGAACTCTTCGTTCATGACCAAAGAAATCGCATCGGCGGCTTACGCGCTCGCGTCTGCAGGAAAGAAGAAAGAAGACATACAGGCAATGATAGGTCCGGTTTCAAACCTCGCAGAAGCCATGCACTCAGATCTCAGACCGACGGCGGAGCTGGTTACCGACACTCTCGACCAGTTTGGAATGTCGGCAAATGACACAGGAAGAGTCGTTGACATATTCGCCTCTTCTGTTGCAAACTCTCCGGAAAACCTCGAAAGATTAGCATCTGGAATGAAGTACGCTGGATCTACCGCTGCGGGATTTGGATATTCTCTCGAGGAAACTGTAGCGGCCCTGATGGCCTTTGAGACTGCAGGTATTCACGGAGAGCAAGCCGGCACAACGTTTAGAAACGCTCTGGCACGGTTGGCCGCTCCGTCTTCGGCAGCTGCAGACGCACTCTTGAAATACGGTCTTACAATTGATCAGGTCAATCCTGCCCAGCATTCGTTTGTCGAGATCCTCGAGACAATGCGTAGAGCCGGGGTTGATACGACAGGAGCATACGAGATCTTCGGTACTGAGATCGGAGGAAGAATGGCCGCGGCGATAGCGACCGGTGCTGAGAAGATCGTCGCTTTCACGGGCGCTTTGGAAGATTCCGCAGGCGCTGCCGAAAGAATGAAAGACGAGCAGTTAAGTTCGCTTGCAGGCCAACTGAAGCTCCTGAAATCATCCCTCGAATCTCTGGGGAATTCCTTTGCTGCGTTGTTCAAGGACGAAGTAGTAAAGGCAATCAACTGGATCAAAGGGCTGGTGACGTGGCTAAACAATCTCGATGAAGGCACGAAGAAGCTGATAGTGAACACTGCTAAATGGGGGTCCCTTATTCTAGTTGGAGCGGGAGCGATCAATTTCCTTACCGGCACTGTCATGAAGACGATTGCCTCGTTCAAGAGTTGGGGTTCTATTGTAGGAAGCGTGATAAAGCTTCTCTCGGGCAAAGTAGCAGCAGCCGGAGCGGCAGGTCAGGCTTTGACTACTCTGTCAGGAACAGCCGCGAGCACTGGGACTTCACTCGCAGGAATCGGTTCTTCAGCGGCCGGCGTTGGAGCGAAACTACTCGCTTTTGCGACCGGTCCGGTGGGAATAACAATCGCAGCGATCGCCGGAATAACCGCTGGTGCCATCGCTCTGTATAAGGTGATGGACAACCTTTCAAAGGACTGGTTCTCATCAGACCTTGAGAAGGCACTGAACCAGACCAGAGAGACGGCCGACGGGACGGTCGAGACAATGGAAGAGGTCTCGAGAAGGTTCTCAAATCTCTCATCACAGGCGAGCGATGAGACAAGGAAACTCTCGGGGGCAATCTCAGGCACCTTCTCTCAGTTGGAAGACGCTGTCAGGGGATTCGACCAGGTAAACTCCACCGTCGCAGTCAAAGCGGCCATGAATATGCAAAAGATTGCAGAAGAGGCCGGGTACACAGGAAACGCCTTCAGAGATCTCGCGAAGGAGTTCTCGGGAAGCCTCACTCTATCGTCTGAAGAAGTTATCTCAAAGCTCAAGAAAGTGATGGAAGAAGTCGACTCCGTAGCGATAGATACAGAGGCGACTAATAAGAGAATAACATCGGCTGTGAAAGAAGCCAACCTGGCAATGGCGAATAGTTCGCGCGAATCGCAGACCGTTCTTTCAGATCTTGCGGGCTCGTATGACAAAGCTGCCGAGTCAATCGTTGAAGCTGCCGGTCAACAGGTCAAGGCAATAGACATGGTATCTTTCCAGGCTGTCGGTTCAGTGGAGGCTTTTGTCACGATGATGGAAAAGCAAAAGACGGCAGCCAGTGACGCTTCCAATGAGGTCGGTTTAGCTCTTGCCAGGGCCACGCTCGCAATGTCCGAGCAAGGGCAAGTGTCAAGAGAACAGGTTAGTGGTCTGAAGGAATTGATAGACGTTTACGACAGCCTTTCAAAAGAGCTTCAAACAGCCGAAGAACGCTACGGAGAGAACTCTTCACAGGCAAATAACCTCCAGACCAGTCTGAATACTCTCAAGAACGAGATAGCTTCTCTCGGTTGGTCTGCCGGTGAGAGCGTGGCTAAGTTCGGAGATGTGAAAGAGGTCTTGCAACAGACAGCGACAGAGGTCCAGAAGACCGGAAAACACATAAACGAGTTCCTGTATGGAAGCGAAAACTTCGCGGCCACTAAGAGCGAAGCATTAGACCGTGTTCGGAATGATTTCAAGGCAACTGAGAAAGACTCTGTCGGTCTCGTAAATGCTTTCAACAAACTCACGAAGCCGGCGAAAATGTTCGGAAATGATGTAGATATTGCAGGTGTGGCCATTGCAGATCTTGGTGTCGAGCTGGCAAAAAGCGGCAAACTAATCACGAGCCAGACTTCGTGGCTGGAGAGTCTAGCCAAGCAGATCGATTCAACAAGAGGGAAATACAATCAGGCTATCGCCACATATGGTGAGAATTCGAAAGAGGCGCAAAAACTCAAGGAATCTCTTCAAGAACTGGAAGTCGTGTACGGAAGAAACGGAAAGTCGGCAGCGAATGCCATTTTCGATACATATGGCTTTGGCGAAACCCTCATTTATCTCCAGAAGAGTCTGGGACTTACGAGCGATGCCTTTGCGAAGCTCCTCGGCATTGCAGATGTAAACATACTGTCTCAAGACGCGAAGAACATAAACGAGCAGTGGAAGAAAGTCCAGGAGGGTTCGGGCTTCGCATCTGATGCTCTGAAGTCGATCCAGAACCAATCGAAGGAGACTTCCGCAAAGTTGACAGAGATGGCCGATGCGGTTACAGATACATTCGACAAGCAGAAGAAGGCAATAACATCTTTGAGAGAGGAACTGGATACACTCAAGACGAAACAGGTCGAATACCTAGATGCTCTCGCCAAAGCAGAAGCCGAGGGAGATACAGAATCGATAGAGAAGTATAGAAAACGCCTTCAGGAGACGGCCGAAGCTGCCGGGTTACTTGCGGAACAGATCGAAGGCCAGAAAGACCAGATGCTTCTTTTCTATCAGACATTTGAAGATAATGCCGGAAAGGCAGATGACTTCGGGAGGTCTCTCAAGGGGATAGAGCCGGAGTTGAATGAGTTTGCCGGCGCTCTCAAAGCTGTTGAAGAGGAATTCCAAACGACATGGGGAAACATTGTCGGTGCGTCGAAGGACGGAGCTGATGCTGTCATAGCTGAGTTCAAGAGGGCGAGCGACGAAATTGTCGGCCACTCGATCGTACCTGATATGAGAAAAGCTGTTCTAGCAGAGATGCTGCAGCTCTCATCTGGCATGAATGATGTGGCTGGTCAAGGGGTCGCAAACACGGTAGCCTCTTTCTCTGACCTCTCGAAAGAACTGACCAACTATCTTGCTCAAATGAGAAAAGAAGCCGGTTCTTTCTCTCTTGACAGTCTTTCGGAAGCGGCTGGAGATTTGCCGGCCTATTTCTCCGATCTTTCCTTGGAAGCAGAAAAAGCGTTGGGTGGTGTGAAAAAATTCTATGACCTTCGGTGGCTTGATGAGTCATCAACGAGGACAAAACACACGGCGGAAAACATTACATCTGTTCTGAAACAGTTGAAAAGAGAAACTGACGGCATCTCAAGAGAACTTGGCGAGTTCATTCCAAGTAGCGGCGATCTCTCGGTCCCAAAGATAGAGAGAAAGAAGGAGTATCACGTCTTCGTTGATATAAAGAAGGAAGAGTACGCAGACAGGGACGAGATCATCAGAAGAATTGCCAGAGAGCTGGAACTGGCAGGTGAGATCTAATGCCATCATTTGTTGATGATAGATATGTAATTGAGGCCAGAGTCGGTTCGCAATACCTCCTTGTGGATTCTGTGCAGGGCAGCGAGAGAGCCGGGCTTTCCCCTTTCACCGGCTCTTTCCGCTGTCGTCTTTCAGATCCGTCGACTGTCTCCAAAGGCCAGACGGTCTTTCTTGAATTATGGAATGGAGCAAAAGACGATGGTGGTTCTTTCATAGAGAGTATCGCGGAGGTCGAGATTGAGAGAGTTATAAAGACAACAAACTACATGAGTCACGTCGATGTGCAGGCCGAGTTCAAGGACAAGCTGGGGAGATATCTCGAGCAGGAACAGGACATCCTCATGTTTTCTCTCGATCCGGGTCTCACTTCGGCTGGAATGGCTCAGGCCATATATCTGGGAACTCCCTACGAAGCTGACGTGTCGGCTGTAACAGCTGTTGAGAGCAATATACGCGCGCGAGATTTTCAGATAAGCGGCTCTCTCAGAGAGGCGACTATAAAGCTGGAAAGAATACTGGGAGCAAGAACGCTAGTGAATCATGCC
>LVBU01000587.1 GCA_001603185.1 Thermotogales bacterium Thermo_02
CGGCGGCCAGTACCACTTCGTGGCGCCAGTACGACTGCGTCGCGCCAGTTCCGCTTTGCGGGCTAAGAACCATGAACCTGGACGCGCAGCGTCGGAACGAAGAACTTGGGCGCAGCGCGCCGGAACCGCTCTTAACGCTCTTTCCAAGGACGGGTCCATGTTCCTGGACGAAGGACGAAGGACGGATCTTCAGCTTTTCATGATCTTCTCGGTGGACGGAGAACGGTGAACGTCTCCTGAATAAATGGAGTCTGTCCCTATTTTAGCGAACGTGTTTTCTCGCTCTTCCGACCTCTGACCTCAGGTCTTTACCAAGGACGGGTCCACGATCCGGGACCGACGAGGTGGAACAGAGGTAAGAGGTCAGAGGATAGAGGTGTGAAGATCAAGATCTCCCTCTCCTCTTCTCGTGCCTTCTCGCTCTCATGATCTTCTCGGAGAACGGCGAAGAACCAAGGACGGCTTTTCGTTCTTCAGCTCTTGCCAGACCCTAGACCCCAAGCCCCAGACCCGTTCTTCGCCATCCACCAATCACTATTTACTATTCACTAACCACTATTCACCAGCCACCAAATACACCGCTCTTCTCAGCGGATGCCAGGCGGCTATATAGACTATTTTTGATGCATATCGCTCGTTACAACAGTTCGTCATCTGTTTGTTATAATTCTTGCATCTTGATCTTGATATGAGGTGATAAAGCGTGGGTTATCAGGAACTACTGTTCAAGAAGTTGAAAGAGAACGGCTACGATCTTCGCCTGGCACCTGTCGAAAAGGTGCAGGAATTGAAAGAAGAGATTATGACCAGAGTTGAAAGAGGAGATATTGACAGAGCTCTTTACGAGAAGCACATGTCCTGGTTCAATTTCAGTCCAGAAGAAAAAATGACTGACGCAAAGTCGGTAATTATCGCTTCGATACCTCAAAGTGCAATCTCGGTAGGGCTCCACTGGAAGGGGCAGATCGGTCGTTTTCTTGTTCCCCCGACTTATTCATACAAACCTGCGGATGGAAACCTTATAGGATTGATTGAGTCGGTACTGAGTCCGGCCGGTTTTTCGGTGGTCAGAGCCCCTATCCCCGAAAAACTCCTTGCGGCCAGAACCGGTCTTGCAAAGTATGGCAGAAACAACATTACCTATATTGAAAGCATCGGCAGCTATCATCGCCTTGTGGCATTGTACACCGATATGCCTTGCGAGGATTATCACTGGGGAGAACCCCAAATGCTTGAGGATTGTGAACACTGCCTTGAATGCATTGAGAGCTGCCCCACTGCTAGTATTACCCAAGAGAGATTTCTTGTGAAAGCCGAACGTTGCCTGACTTATTTCAATGAAAGCAGGAACCCCTTCCCTTCGTGGGTCGATAGTAAATGGCATAACGCGGTAATAGGTTGCTTCAAATGTCAGACTTCATGTCCGGCTAATCCCAAACTTCCCGTCGAGAAGTCAAGTATCATTTTTTCCGAAGAGGAAGTGAGACAGATCATAGATAGTGTTCCGAAAGACCAGCTCAGCGAAGAAACGAGAGACAAACTTGACAGACTCTGTCTCCTTGTATGCTATCACTTTATAGGAAGGAATCTTAGTGTACTTC
>LVBU01000081.1 GCA_001603185.1 Thermotogales bacterium Thermo_02
CCAACAAAATCTGCATTGAAAGTCATTTCACATCTCTCCCTTCGCTCGTCTGTCCAACTTTAACGAATCTTTCGGGTTTCAGACTGCCAGCCATACCGGTAAGAACAGTCCTGGAGACTATTATGTTGGTAAACATAGCTCCCAGAACACCGATAACGAGAGTCACTGCAAAACCCTTTACCGTCCCCGTCCCGAAATAGAAGAGGACCAGACCGGCAAGGATAGTAGTCAGGTTGGCGTCGAAAATCGTCCACACAACCTTCGAAAAGGCTGAATCGATAGCATTTTCCGGAGTCTTACCGATCCTGAGTTCCTCTTTAATTCTTTCAAAAATCAGGACGTTTCCGTCAACGGTCATTCCTATGGTGAGTACAATACCTGCAATACCCGGCAGCGTAAGAATCGAACCTGTCAGAGACACCATTCCAAGAAGGAGGATAGCATTGTAAAGAAGTGCCAGATCTGCAACCAGGCCCATGTTCTTATATATAACCACCATGTATATCATGATCAGGGCAAGTCCCGCAAGTCCCGCCCAGAGACTGGCATTAATTATGTCTCGCCCAAGAGTTGGGGAAAGAACGCGCTTGTTGAATGAAGAAAGCTCGACAGGGAGGTTCCCACTGCCTACAAGAATTGCTACTTCTCTTGCCTCGTCTATAGTATTCAGACCTTCAATAACAGCGTTCCCATCACCTATCTGAGTTTGAACTAGAGGAGCGATGATTACTCTATCATCGAGGATTATAGCCAATCTCTTTTTCATGTCTGAATCGGCATAAGTTGCCTTGATCGCAGTTACCTCTCTGAAAATTCGCGCCCCTTCCGAGCTGAACCTCAGAGAAACCATGAACCTACCCTGACCGGGTCGAGGCTGACTGTTTACAAGAGACTTCGCTTCGGTCACCACACTGCCATCAAGCTCGGCATAGCTTGCGCCGACACTTATTTTGGGACTCACAAAGTACCAGGTGTTGTTTTGAACTCCTCCGGAAAACTCTCCAAAATGGAGGTCTTTCAGCCAGAAAGGTTCAGCACCCTGAAGCTTTCGTCTACTTATCTCAAGCGACATTCCGGCAGGAATTGGAGGCATGGAACTCGATGTCTCAATTGCAAGAACATCAGCAAAATACAGCTTTCCTGTCTTTCCAACAAGACTCTCGGCTCTCGAAACATCAGTGATTCCAGGTATCTGAACTCTCACCCTTACCGGCGGAATGTCTTCACCAAAAGAGATACCGGCTGTGATCTTCTCAACTGTGGCTTCTGTAAAACCTGCCGCATCAAGTCTGGTTCTCAGGACCTCTATTACCCTGTCGGCAAGCGCATTCATCTCATCTCTGGAAACATCTGTTACCATCTGATACTCAAGAAGAGCTCCACCCTTTATATCAAGACCCAGCTTAATATTGGCAGCAATCTTATCAAAGAAACTGCTCTCAGATGGCGCACTACCATGCGGTATCAATAAAGGCAACAAAGCGGCTATAAGAACCACTACAGTTACAATCAATCGCTTTTGATTTGCTCTCATACGGATTTTGCCCGATCAACTCGGACAGACACCCCCTTCCACCTTCTACGGATATATCTACATTCTTACTGCTTAACGGTTACGTCGGGCTCGATTTCTTCTTTTTCGTTCTCGCCCCTGTTGACAACTACAGCTATAGCTTTTCTAGTTACATCTAACTCCGTCCCGGTGGCCGTCCTTATCCTGAGGCTATCAGGCTTTATCATGGTTATCTTCCCGATTATTCCTCCAGCAGTAACGATCTTGTCGCCTACCTTGAGCTTTTCCATCATCTGCTTGAACTGCCTATCTCTCTTTCTCTGCGGCATAATAATGAGAAAGTAGAAAAAGGCTACCATAAGGACAAGCCAGATGATTATCCCGCTAAATCCGCCTCCGACTGCTG
>LVBU01000588.1 GCA_001603185.1 Thermotogales bacterium Thermo_02
TCCTGGTAGAAGACCCGGAGAAATCCTACGGCGATCCCCGCAGCGAAAACATGCTGATCCACGGGGATAACCTGATCGCGCTCCAGGCGCTGCAGCAGGATTTTGCGGGGAGAATCAGGTGTATCTATATTGACCCACCCTACAATACAGGAAGCGCATTTGAACACTATGACGATAATATAGAGCACAGCATCTGGCTGAGCTTAATGCGCTCACGGCTGAAGTTGTTATGGAATCTTCTTACCCCTGACGGCAGCATCTGGATAAGTATTGATGATAATGAAGAAGCCTACCTCAGAGTCATGTGCGATGAACTTTTTGGGAGAGCACACTTCGTATCGAATATTTCCTGGCAGCGAACGTATTCCACGAGAAATGACGCAAAGGGCATTGTAAACGAAGTGGAGCACATCCTTGTTTACTCAAGGGAAGAAGGTTGGCAACCAAATAAGCTTCCGCGCACAGCAGAAATGGACAAGAAATATAAGAATCCTGATGGAGATGTTGGTCCATGGCGTTCAAGCGACGCTTATGCAGCTGATGCAAATACTCATCAGGGCATGGTTTATGCAATCCAACATCCTTTTACCGGTGAATTGATATATCCGTATGTTACATCACACTGGCGTTATTCTCAGGAAGAAATGCTTTCTCATATGAATGGTTGGTGCCCATATGAGCTTCAAGAGATTGATGATTCTGAGAAGAGAGCAGAAATCTGTGGCGTTAGCGCTTCTGAAGTCAGAAAAGGAGTAAAAGCAATAGTACTTTCCTTACCTTTGGAAGAATCACAAAGGCGAGCGAAGGAAGTTTTAAGGCGTGGTCCGTGGCCAAGGTTCTTTTTCAGCAAGAATGGGCAAGGCGGCATTGCCAGAAAGACGTATCTCTCTGCAGTTGGAGACGTCCCTCCTACCAATCTATTTTTGTATCAAGACGTCGGACACACAGATGAGGCGAAAAAAGAGGTCTTGAAGATCTTCGGCAATTCACCATTTGCAACACCAAAACCAGAAAGACTCATAGCCCGAGTGCTGACACTTGCCTCAAATCCTGGCGATCTTGTGTTGGATTCCTTCTTGGGGTCTGGCACTACTACTGCCGTTGCCCATAAGATGGGACGGCGCTGGATCGGCATTGAGATGGGAGATCACGCTTACACGCATTGTAAAGTGCGTATGGATAAAGTTGTTGATGGAGAACAGGGCGGTGTAAGTAAAGCCGTCAACTGGCACGGCGGCGGAGGCTACCACTTCTATGAACTCGCTCCCAGTCTCCTCGTCCGCAACCCCCGCCTGCCGATCTATCAGATCAACCCGGAGTACACCTTTGAAATGATGTGCGAGGCGATCTGCAAGATTGAGGGCTTCCGTTATCGCCCGGAGGGCGTGTTCCACGGGCACTCCTCTGAGAAGCGGTTCATCCATGTGACGAAGGAATTCGTCAACGCGGAGTATGTGAAATCCGTATCGGCGGCGCTGGGCGAAGACCAGTCGCTCCTGATCTACGGCATGGCCATCCAGTCCGACATGATCCTGCCCGACAACATTGAGGTTCGGAAGATCCCGAAAGACCTGCTCGAAAAGTGCAGTTTTGAAAGTGAGGTGCGCTGACAGTGGCTGACATCGTAAAGAAAATCGGATACGCCA